>JAQIBZ010000453.1 GCA_027858815.1 Desulfobacteraceae bacterium | reverse complement strand
GCCCTCCCCTACATATGGCCGAAACGATGATCAAGGCCGTCAATTTGTAAGGAGATTAAACAAAATCCGAGTTAAAACAATTATAATTACTATATAAAGCAGTTGTTTTTTGCAAGCAGATTCAGGAGATTGTGCTGATGAAAAGGCTGTCCGGGATCGGCAGCATATGGGAATTAGCATTGTTGTTTTGATGTAATAAGCCTTTCATATTAGTAGTTTACGCACGAACGGTTAGGTCCTTTATCATGGGTAGATAGATAGCCGGTATTTTGGCTCATGTAAAAATTGTACCGATGGTCATGCCGGTGCCGATGACCAAACCGATATTAAAGCGACTGATGTCCACGGTGCCGATTGCCAGAATCAGGTAAATCATTCTTATTGTCAGAAAAAAAGTGACGACCCGGGCGTTGCCTTTGAGAGAGAATGGCCTCTTAAAAATCTTAATAGATTTGAAATTCCAGGATTACATTGAGGTTAACAGGGCAGGAAAGTAATAATAGAAAGCAAAGGTATTTTTAAAATTTAAACATATAGTTGTGTCGGTCTGCAGAACACAGCCGGCCGATAGTGAGATTGTTTTTTTTTGTTTAAAAAGCAAGGCCCCATAGGCCCTGCTTTTTAAACCATGAAAGTTACAGAAAAGAGTTATATGGCTAATAGGTCACTATCTCTATACGATTCTCTATAGCACCGCCGGGTCCATAAATTGCTGATGGAATACTTGTTCCGATGCTCGGGAGATAATTAAGCAGTGCCATCCATTCCTTGAGTTCCTGTACACCAGCAGTACCTGGATCCCTGTCGATTCGGAAGTCCATGTAATCTTGAATCGGGTTCCCGTCCTTGTCCTTGGGAATGATTGAAAGACCATAGGGGGCAAGAAAATCATTTACCACATACAGCAGCTGGAATGCATACAGGTCAACAACCCCATGGTATAATGTGGTTAGGTCCGTTGGATCGACAGGCGTTGTTGCTCCTAAGCAGAGCGGGTCATCCGGAGCATAAAGGCTTACGCCCCTGACACCCTGCAGATAAGGTGCCCATGCCGGGTTATAGTCGATTTTGGCACCTGATACATTCAGGTAGTATGTGTTTCCGAACGATTGAGAAACAGTGAGCCCGACTTCACAGATAAGATAAAGCTCCTTTCCGGTAAAATAGGCGTGCATCATGGGATAGCCGGGAACAGGCTGTGAGGTGTCGGGAGATATTCCTAGCGGCAGGCAATTGTATACATCTGAAAAAGTAACAATACCTGTATTGCCAGCAAATATTTCATCCCGGATGACGCCGTTTGGCACAATGCCCACATCAACTGGGATTCCGTCAAGTCCGCCATAGGTCACCAGTGAGTTGGCAACGTTGCGGACAGAATCCGTGCAAAGACTGCCGAGGCCAGTCACACCGGTTGCCTGATACGCGCCCATCTCCAGGTCAAAGCCGGTTGTTGTGATGGTATCGCCCAGTTGAGGCATCCCTGTTGCTGCCAGAGAAGTATTGATCTCAGCATTATACATGTCAACCATATACTGCATTCCCGGATCACCCGGTACGGTATCGTCTACAGGCATAAGGTTAAATTCATACCCGACTATCCGCCCCAGTTTTTTATTGTAGGTAAAGTCAAGCCGGCTCACCCATTCTCCATATTCACCCGGGGAAAAAATGATCGAATTGGAGTCTCCTTTTATAACAGCTTCGAAAATTTTTGTGTGAGAATGGCCGGATGCAATGATGTCAATGCCGGTAACCTGTTCGGCTATTTCAGCATCCTCACCATTGCCGCTGGAGTTAACACCGGTGTGAGACAGAACAACTACAACATCAACGCCGTCATTGTTTCTGAGAGCATCAACACATGCCTGAATAAACGCATAATCATGATTGAAGTCGATGGGGGAAGCCACAGGAGCGTCTTCATCCGCATTTTCTCCCATCAATCCCAAGAGTCCGACTTTAATACCATTATCCTGTTCGATGATTTTTTTGTTTACGATAGCGCCAGTTGACATCAGATATTCTATGCCATCGTCGCCAGTCCCGACGACACCATCCGGTATCGTATTGCTCGCCACAACCGGAACGTTGAATCCGTTTGCCAGGCCGGCACTCAGTAGCATATAGAGTCCGCCCGGCGTCCAGTCAAATTCATGGTTGCCCAGAGTGATGGCGTCATATCCCATCAGCGTGAAAAATTGAAGTGCAATGGGATTCGAGGCGGTGAGATCATAGGTGGTTCCCATAAAGTAATCGCCGGAATCGATCAGCAGCGTTGGGATGCCTGCCATGGTCTGTTGGTACTTGATCCCGCCGATGACTGTTGCCAGTCTGGCATACCCCCCGGTTACACCGTCATCTCCGGGAATGCCTGGGGTGTAATCGTGATAGGGTCCGTAACCGCTCGCATGATCATGTATGTCGGATGTCTGTAAAATTGTAGACGTGATACCCTTTGCTTTTACGTTGACGGTATCGGACCCCAGAAAATCTGTCCCATCGGCTGTTCCGGTAACAGTCAGTTCTTCGGATCCCATAAACATATGTGATTGTAACAATTGTCTGTCAAATTTGACCATCAGGTCCGGTATGCCATCAAGATCATAGTCTCCGATGTTTGACGGACTGCTTTCTGCGGGTATGTTGTAACCGTTGACACTTAATACAACATTGCCCACATCGATCTGACTGACATCGCATGTGCTGGTAGCTGGAAACTCAATAAAAACAGTTGCCCAGTTTCCATTACTATTAAGGTTAAAAGTATTCGGGTTTACGTCGATTGCCGCTTCAATTGCATTCTCTGCGATTGCGGGTGAAACAGGCCCGATCAATATCAGGGCCCCCATAAAGGTTAGCATTAATAATAAAGATGTGATTTTCATAAAGTCAGATGTGGTTTGCTCCATAGTTAATTTTCCTTTCTTCTAAAGGGTAATTTAATTAATCCACAGAAATCAGTACCATAGGTTTTTGAAAAAGCAGGAGAGGATAGAAAAGAGTGGATTTTGACGAGTGCTCACTAAAAAAAATATAAAAAATGAAGTTTGATTTTTTTATTTGTTCAAAATTGTTGAGGCTCTGATTTATATTAATTTATTTTTCTTCTGTCTTTTCCGGATAGCTCATCCCAATCGCTCCGGCGCTCTGGTTCATTATGCTTCAGGTTGTCATTTTGTCTTTGATGCTTTCCTGTTCTCCGGTCATTTCCGGAACGACGTTCCATGCTATTCATAATAACCTCCTTTCATGAATATTGTAATGGTATTCGTCAATGTTATTCGTCAGGGGAATGATTTTGCCGATCATAACTTTTTTTGAATAAATATATAGTATTTATATACATCGAGAAGGAGGTGAAAAACAATCGGTCGCAGGTATGGTTTTTTCATGCAAACAGGCGAAGTGTGAAAGAGTGTTCTCCAACCAAAGGCCTATATTGGCTTGGATGGTGTGGCGGGTAATTTAAAGAATATTCTTTGAGCCCAATAGCCTTTGTTGGTCGTTTCTTTTGAAAAAACCGATGTTATGTAAAGAAATAAGGTGTTGTTTAACGATGAAAAAAAATATGTTGAAAATGATAATTTTAGTTGCTATGGTATTACCACCAGCCAAAATAAAGGGGGATGAGAAATGATGTTAGACGGATTATGCCCAGTTAAAACAGATAGTTTAAAAGAAATTTGTATAAAACGGTTTGAGGGGTTGATTTTATCAGGTGCGTTTGCCGCTGGAGAAAAATTGCCGCCGGAACGGGAATTGGCCAAGCGCCTTGGTGTGAGTCGGCCAGTGGTACACGAGGCCTTAGTGGATATCGCTGCCAAGGGGCTGGTGACCATTACGCCGAGAAAAGGTGCCATGGTCAATGATTTCCGCCGTAAGGGGTCAGTCTCTTTGCTGATATCTTTGCTGGAATACCATGACGGAAAGCTTGATGCAAAGCTGCTTGACGGGCTTCTTACCATGCGTCTGCTGGTTGAGATTGAAAATGTGCGCCTGGCAGCCAGGCATCGGACGGATACTCAACTGGAAGAATTGAATAACGTGCTGCTTCAGGAAACAATTGCGGATCATACGGATATTGAAATTATTACCCAGCTGGATTTTGAGTTTCATCTGATTGTCGCCATTTCCACTGATAATCTGCTTTACCCGCTTTTGCTAAATTCTTTTAAACCGGTGTATACGAACCTTTCCGGTCAGTTTTTTAAAGATTCCACTGTGGTCGGTGTCGTGTTTGATTTTCATAAAAAAATTGTCGCTGCCATTTCTGATCGGGCAGAACAGCTTGCTGCGGATTTGATGCATCAAATGCTGTCTCATGGTGAGGATAGGTTGCGAAAGATTATTTCAAAGTAATTAGGAGGCCAATAATGAGTGTCGCCGCAAAAGCAATGCAACACCAGATCAAGGAAACCAAAGGACTGTCAAAACGCGTTACAAAGCTCAGGGATTATTATTTTAAAGGAGCGGACCGGGCGTGGAGTAATCAGACCACATCCTGGACCACCGGAACCCCATGGGATGTTCAATTTAATGAGATGACATTTTACATCGTGCCGGAGGCCTATCTGCTGATGCAGTCTCTTCTCAGCTCCTACCGTCAGTCTGCAAGGCCTGTTACGCTGCCGGATGATTTTTGGAGAAAATCGCTGGTGGAGCGCCGGGCATGGTTTATCCGGGAGGTCATGGTTAATTACCTGCCAAAAGAGTTGCTGCCCGGGGATCTGATTGCCGGCGGTCGGTTTAACATTGTGGCCTCTCTGTGCATGACCGAAAAAGAGCAAAAGGATTTTAATCGTCTGACACTGGGCAAAAACGGTGCTCGTGCATCTGTATTCTGGTTTCACGGCCACGGGTATGGAAATGCCGGCGCCACCAGCGGGCATCTGGTTCCGGGTCATGAAAGGACGTTGACCCTGGGCTGGAAGGGGATTCATGCGGAACTGGAATCCAAGTACAACAGCCTGTCTAAAGAAGAACAAGACGGGGCTGCCGGTGCCCAGCTCCGTGCCATGATGACGGCAGCGACCATGCCCCGGGATCTGGCGAATGAATATGCAAAGATATGCCAACAGCTTGCTGTTAAGGAAACCGACGCAGACCGAAAGGCGGAACTGGTGCAGATGGCCCGGAATTTGAGTTTGGTGCCATGGGAGCCGCCCAAGACATTCTGGGAAGCGGTTCAGGCCCTGTGGATTAATCACATGCTGATCATGAGTGATGAAAACTATCCCGGCCCGGGAGTTTCCTTTGGCCGTATCGACCAGTACCTGCTGCCCTATTGGGAATATTCGATAAAAAACGGCATGGATCGGGAGTTTGGCAAAGAAATTTTAAAATGTTTCTGGGTCCATTCAAACACCGCCTATGATTCCATGATCCGTAACGGCAACCAGGGAATTACGGCCGGATTCGGCCAGCTTATTACCCTTTCCGGTTTGGGCAAAGACGGCCCGAATTTGACGGACATGACCAATGACCTGACCTATGCCATGCTGGAGGTCATAGACGATATGACGCCCATTTTGGAACCCAAACCCAATGTCCGGATGCACCGGAACACGCCGGAGGATTTGATGGACAAGATGGTGGATATGATATCATCCAGCCAGGGGGCGCCGTTTCTGATTAATTTTGATGAGCGTTCCATGGCCGGGATGCTTCGGGAGGCAAAAGAAGCAAACATTACCCATCTGATCAACGAAGACAATGTACATGAATACGCGCCTGTGGGATGCCTTGAAAATACCATGGTGGGCAATGACCGATCCGGAACGGTGGATAATAATTTAAACCTGTTAAAGGCAGTCGAGCTTGCCTTAACCGGGGGCAGGGATCTGATCCCATTTGTGGATCCCATGACGTTTAAGACCGAAAAAATATGTCAGGACGGCCCTGAAACCGGCGATGCAACACAATTTGGCACCTGGGGTCAGTTCTGGGATGCCTATAAGACGCAGACCGCCTATATTATACAAAAATGCGTGGATTTGTATGAGAAATCCGAATGTGTCCGGGCAAAATATCTGCAAACACCGTATCTGTCCTGCCTGGTTAAAGGATGTGCTGAAAAAGGACTGGACGTAACTCAGGGCGGTGCTCAGATCAGTTTGACCACACTCGAGGCAGTGACTTATGCAACAACCGTGGATTCGCTGCTGGCCATTAAATACCTGGTCTTTGATGAAAAAAAATGCACTATGGCCCAACTGATTGCTGCGTTAAAAGACAACTGGGAGGGCCATGAGGTGCTTCAGGCCCTTGCAAAAAATCGGGCGCCCAAATATGGTCGGGAGGATGATGAGGCTGATGAGATGGCCAGACAGGTCATGGATTTCTGGACCTCTGAAACCTGGAAGCACCGGACAATTTCCACCGGGCGTCAGTTCCGGCCGGGAATGCTGAGCTGGAATTACTGGGCGGGTGACGGGTATGTGATGGCCGCCAGCGCTGATGGACGGGCAAAAGGACAGTTTTTGTCCAATGCCATCTGTCCGTCCAATGGGGCGGATATTAACGGTCCCACGGCAAACGCCAATTCCGTTGGCAAAGCGCTTGGCGGTAAATCCATAAACGGGAAGGGCGACTGGGAAGATTATTTAAACAATCTGCCCAATGGCGCCAGCCACACAATTACATTTAATCCGTCGATCATTAAGGACCCCGAGCATAGAGACAAGTTCAAGGCGTTTTTAAAAGGATACGCGCAAAACGGCGGTACCTGCCTTCAGGTGAATATGCTGGATTCGGATATGTTAAAGGATGCCCAGAAACATCCCCAGGACTATCGGCATTTGCTGGTGCGGATTACCGGTTATAATGCGTATTTTATATCGGTGGGGAAAGAATTGCAGAATGAGGTTATTGCAAGGCTCAGTCATGAGAAGTATTAATGCCACCATTCTTGAGATTGTGCGGATGTCAACGGAAGACGGGCCGGGCATCCGGACAACGGTGTTTTTTAAAGGATGCACGCTTGCCTGCACCTGGTGCCACAATCCGGAAAGCATATCCGTAAAACCTCAACTGCAGTGGGTGGGCAGCCGGTGTATTGGGTGTAAAACCTGTCTGTCTGTGTGTAAGGAAAATGCCCTGACGCTCACGGAAACAGGGATGCAGATTGATCGAAACCGATGCACTGGTTGCGGGGAGTGCGCGACGGAATGCCCGGGCACTGCCATGGAAATGATGGGGAAAATCTGGCAGCTGGATGATCTGGTGGAAGAAGTACTCAAAGACCGGGCGTATTTTGAAACATCCGGCGGCGGCATCACCATTTCCGGCGGAGAGCCGACCATGCAGGCGGGATTTGCCGGCGCGTTTTTAAAATCGCTCCGGCAAAAGGGAGTGCATACGGCGCTGGATACTTGTGGCCAGTGCAGCCGGGCGGCTCTGGAACAGGCGCTTCCTTATGCGGCCATGGTGTTGTTTGATATGAAATTGATAGACCCCAAAGCGCATAAACAGTTTACCGGGCATGATAATAAACGGATTTTAGACAACCTCTTATATGTGGCGGATTATATCCGCTCCCATGTATATCCGAACGCGCTGTGGATTCGAACCCCCATGATTCCAGATACCACAGCGACCCCGGAAAATGTTAACGGAATCGGACAGTTTATTGCAAAAAATCTGTCTGATGTGGTTGACCGCTGGGAATTGTGTGCGTTTAATAATCTGTGCCGGGACAAATACTTGCGGTTGGATCAAAAATGGACTTTTCATGATGCCCAATTGCTCACAAAAAATGACATGGACGCGTTGACGAAAACAGCGAAATCATCGGGTGTGGACCCGGAAATCGTATTTTCGACGGGTTCAACCCGTCTACAAACCCTTAAAATTAAAGAAAAACAGGAAATGAAACAGGAGGTCGGCGGTGGTGTATAATCTTAAAGAATTTGACAATCAAACGATCGAAGCATTTGCACCGGCTGAAAAAGTCGGGCTGGTGGCGTCTGTAAACCCGGAAGGTCTTCCCCATATTACGCTGATCACATCCATTGGGGCCGCCGGTCCGAAACAGGTTATTTTAGGAGAGTTCTGCAAGGGGGACAGTAAAACACATATTCAGAAAAACCCGAAGATCGGGTTTTTGGTGATGAGTATGGACCGGAAGATGTGGCGGGGGCATGCGAAGTGGACGCATCTTCGCCAGGAAGGGCCGGAGTATGAGGTATACAATGATCAGCCCATGTTCCGGTACAACGCCTATTTTGGCATCAATACGGTGCATTATCTTGACCTTATTGATGCCCGGGGACCGGATGGACTGCCGCTGCCTAAAATTATTCTTTCTTCTTTGATGACAAAATTAGCCAAAGGCGGTGCAGCGACCGGAAAGAACGAACGGATTCTCAACGTATTCAGCGAAGATCTGTTTAACCGGCTGGATGCGTTGAAGTTTATCGCATATATCCGTGATGACGGGTATCCGGAACTGGTGCCGCTTCTACAGTGTCAGGCGGCTGACAGCCGTCGGCTGGCATTTTCAACCATGGCGTACGGGGATGAACTGCATCAAATCCCGGTGGGAACGGATGTGGCGATTTTCGGGATGACCATGAAAATGGAGGATGTGATGATCCGGGGATCGTTTAACGGCGCGATCCGTTCACGGGGAATTCAAACCGGTATCGTTGACATCGGCTGGGTATATAATTCCATGCCGCCCGCACACGGCCAGATTTATCCGCCGGTGAAGCTGGAGCCGGTGACGGAGTTTGTCGATTTCTAAACACGGCTGTCCATCAGCGCATTCCTCTGATAAGTGCGTAGCCCGAAAAAGGGCATGGCAGCCAGGATGTGATCAAAAATATCCGACTGGATGGATTCATATTGATTCCATCGGGTATCGTTTATAAAACAGTATATTTCCAGGGGCAGTCCTCTGTTGGCCTCCGGTTGAAGGTGTCTGACAATCAGGGTTAAGTCTTTTCTGATATTCGGATTACGTTTTAAATATTGTTCCACATACGCGCGAAACGTTCCCAGATTTGTCAGGCGCCGCCCGTTTAGCGGATTGTCTGGAGAATGTGCATGCTTTTGATTGTCTATGGATATGTCTTTTTGTTTTTGATCCAGGTGATCTTTGAGAAAATCAACTTTTTCAAGATTTTCCAGCATGTTCTGATCCAGAAAGGCGATGCTGGTCTGGTCGATCAGAATGGATCGTTTGATGCGGCGACCATCCGCTTCGAACATTCCCCGCCAGTTTTTAAATGAGTTATCCAGAAATTTATGGGTGGGAACGGAAACACTTGTTTTATCAAAGTTTTGTACTTTAACCGTATGCAGGGATATGTCAACTACATCACCATCTGCCCCAAATGCCGGCATTTCAATCCAGTCACCTACGCGGATGAGGTTGTAGCTGGCAATCTGAATACTGGCGACAAATGAAAGCAGGGTGTCTTTAAAAATCAGCATGAGAATGGCGGTCATGGCACCGATACTGCTCACAAGTCCCCAGGGAGATTTGTCTAAAATCAATGCAATGATAAATATCCCGCCTAGGATGGTGACAAACATTTTCAGCAGCTGTCCCCAGCCTTTTAACGGCCATTTATAGGACATGGGCCGGGTGCTGTAGATGGCAACAAAGGCATCCAGGAAGCTGTTTAGAATGGCAATGATGACAAAATAAACATAAATCTGGATGGTTTTGGATAAAAAATCGTAAAAATCAGGAATCAAGGGCAGGCCGAAGTGGATGATCATGGCCGGTATGAGCAGCATCAGGCGGCCGAACACTTTGTTGTCCGTCAGTAAATCATCCCAGACGACTTTGGTGCGCTTAAAGAATTTATGAATCAGCGGCAGAATAATTTTTTTACTCACATAAAACCCAATGATTGCAACAATAACCAGGCATAAAAATTTTATGAATTCAATGAAATATTCGTTTTTTAACAGAAGGAGCCATTCTTCCATGCTTATCTCCCAGGAGATTGAATTGTTAGTTGTTTATAGTGAAATCCGCTGAATATCCTGGGTGATGATATCAAAGATGCAGAATCCCGGATCACCGTCTTTTCCCATGATTTCTCCGGGGTTTAATAAAATGGTCGTTTTGATATACTTGAGCGCATACTGATGAGAATGGCCAAAGCAGACCATGCTATATTTTTCGCTGGCCGCAAGCCCTTGGGCCACCGGCCATTCATGAGTGAACCCGATCTTGAAACCATCGATGTCCACTTCGCCGATAATGCTGTGCAGGGTAATTAAGCCCTTGCTTTCAATGGCAAAACGGGTCAGCAAATGTTTGTCGCCGTCATTGTTGCCGAACACGCAATGGACCGGGATTTCTGCCTTTAGCAGTTCTTGAAACATGAATGGCGCAACAAAATCACCGCAATGAATGATTTTTTCGCAGTTTTTCGATTTTATGATGCCAAGCGCTTTTCGAAGTTTCCAGATGTTGTCATGGCTGTCACTCATGACGGCAATTTTCATGGGAATTTCTCCTGAATGCTATTAGATAGTCGTTAGAGTTGTTTTTTTATAAAGCAACACCTATGATAACCGCCATATCCGAAAAACAAAACACTTATTTTGTACCCGTTCACGGGGTCGTAATTATCAGTTTTTCGTAAATCACTGATCTGTAACCGTTTACAGGGTGCCGCAGATGCGAGGCGCCGGGCACGAAGACGTACTCGTCGTACTTCA
>JAQIBZ010000385.1 GCA_027858815.1 Desulfobacteraceae bacterium | reverse complement strand
CATCTCAGCGGCGCGTTTTGCAATCATCGGTGTATCCTGTTGTTTCAATTTTAATATTCGGCTGTTGACAAACTCATAAAAAGTCAGATTCCGATGGCAAAGAAAAAAGCTCCACCAATCTTAAACTTGGCGAGGCGCGCAAATCCTGAGTGATGATTTGTACTTAGCGTACCATAAAGAAACGAAGGATGCAGCGCAACAAAGAATTTGGACTTTTTACGAAGCCATCAATGATAGCAATTGCAAATTCAAAAAAGGAGGTCTGTGAAGCCATGGAATTAACATCACCAAATTTTAAAAATCAGACAAAAATCCCGAAAAAACATACCTGCGATGGCGGAGATGTATCCCCGGAGCTTGACTGGTCAGGAGCGCCCGCTGGCACCCAAAGCTATGCACTGATCGTAGATGACCCGGATGCACCGGACCCTGCCAACCCCAAAATGACCTGGGTCCACTGGGTGATTTACAACATCCCGGCCCAAAGCACCTTATTGCCGGAAAGCGACTCAGGCAATGACCATCCGGAAGGTTCTTTAAACGGCATCAATGAATGGAAACGGACCGGTTACGGCGGCCCCTGCCCGCCCATCGGCACACACCGCTACTTTCACAAGCTGTATGCACTCGACGTTGTGCTTCCTGATTTAGAAAACCCCACCAAAAAAGATCTGGAAAAGGCAATGGACGGACATATTCTGGAAAAAACCGAACTGGTGGGTTTATACCATCGATGATAACAATCAATATCACCATATTCGATTCAGGCAGGAGAAGAAAATATTGACCCAAACCCGGGTTTCCCATATAAAAACCCATCATGGAAATCACATTGGAAATAAAAAATGCCCTGGAAGATGTTGCGCGGGTGTATGATAAAATAGTTGCGGATGCTTTTGAGATCGGGATTAAAAACAACTGGCTGACGCTGACCATAGAAGACGATGTCCTGATCTGGGAAGGGATCGGACCGGGGGCGATGATTTTTGACGAGATTGAAAAAGGGTCGAATCGGATAGTGATGAAACAAACGATCTCGAATTTCTCGTGAAAAAAAATAGTATTCGCATTTGGCGGCGTACAATACAAAGCGGTGTCGCTGTTTTTTTTATTCTGCTTCCCATACTGAATGCTGAAGGGTTCAGTTTTATCTGGGGAAATTTTTTAAACATCCATGTCGGCAGTTTGACATTTTCAGATCCCCTTGCTGTATTACAGATGATCGTTAAGAACCGGTACTTGCCGGTCGGGCTCCTGATCAGCGCCGGCACGGTGCTGGCCATTGCATTTTGTCTGGGCACTGTTTTCTGTTCGTGGATTTGTCCCTTTGGATTGTTGTCGGAACTGGTCAATCGTCTCGCATGCCGGGTCTGGCCGCAAAAATCCTGTCTTTGTAAAATTTCCCCAAACGGGTTTGCGGTTAAAGCGATTATTTTTTGTGCTGGATTTTTGATCGTCAGCTTTTTTTGCAGCTCACCGGCTTTAAACATCATGTCCCTGCCGTATCAGTATTCGAATATTTTTCAGTATATTTTTATTCAAAAATATCTAACCACCGCAATCTGGCTTATCGGGGCCATTTTGCTGGCGGAATTTTTATTTCGTACCCGGTTGTGGTGCCGCTGGATTTGCCCGCAATCCGTTCTTCTGACGGCTGCCGGGCGGCTCAACCCCTTTCGGCTTAAAGTCGTTTTTGAAAAAGAAAAATGTGTTGGAAGCAGGGTGCCATGTCCATGCCAAAAAGCCTGTTCCCTTGATCTGGACCCCAGGCGTTTAAATGGCATAATTGAAGCACAGTGTACCAATTGCGGCGATTGTGTAGATGCCTGCAGAAAAACGGGAGGAGCGCTTAGTTTGGGGTTTGGCCGGCATAAAAATGGGCTGTACAATTCGTCAACAACGTTACCACTTTAAAAAAGCCTGTCCACCAGACCCATGCGGTTGCCCTGAAGTCAGGGTAAATTTGTTCTGACCGCAAAACCCATTAACCATGGGCCTGTTGACGTATTGACGGTCGGCACGGTGGCCGACCCTACGATGCGTGTTGCCGTAGGGCGGGCCACCGTGCCCGCCAGTCAAATTGAATAGAACAAATTTACCGTGGCCCTGAAGTCTGTTAACTTGACAATTCCCTTTGAAGCGCCTAAAAAAATCATCAATAATTGTTTTTTGCTTTTTGAGAATAAAAATCTGAAAATGGTTATTGGAATTTCAAATAAAGGTTTTGGTTAACTCGTGTTTGAACGGAAACCCGAAAATTTGTTCAGTTTCAAGGACGGCGAATTCGCCATTTATGGATGGACACTGACGATCAAAACGGATTCAAATTTTAAACCGGAGGAATATTAAAATATTCAGATATGGAATTAACACATATAATCGAACCAAAAACGATTGCTTTGTTCGGTATTTCAAAAAGCAATCCGAACAATCCCGCCAATATTATTTATCATAAAAATATCCATCGTCACTGTACTACAATTTATGGAATCAATCCCTCCGGCGGTGAGTATCACGGCTCACCGATTTATCGATCAATAGCCGATATTCCGGAGCCTGTAGACTGTGCCGTGTTTGCCATCAAGGCGGAATATGTTCCCCGGGCCATGCATGACTGTATCCGTGCCGGCGTCAAAGGCGGCCTGGTTATTTCAGGCGGGTTTGCAGAAGCCGGCAACCAGGCCTTGCAGGATGAAATTGTCGCCATCTCACGTCAGCACGATTTCCCGATTATCGGACCGAATGGCCTGGGCGTCTACTCCGTACCGGAAATCAATACCTTTTTCTTTCCCGATGAACGATTTGTGAAACCACTTAAAGGCGCTATCGGGCTGGCAAGCCAGAGTGGCGGAATCTTAGTTGACTTAATGATCCGGTTTACCCATGAACAGATCGGCATCTCACGCGCCTTGAGCATCGGGAATAAAGCGGTGGTAGATGAAGTAGAGGCACTCCGGTTTTTTCGTGATGACGAACGCACATCGGTTATCGGTATCTATTTCGAAGGACTTGCTGAAGGCCGGGGCCGGGTTTTTATCGATGAAATTAAAAAAACGTCTAAACCGGTCGTATTGTTCAAAACAGGAAAAACACCGGCCAGCCAGAAGGCAATTTCGTCTCATACGGCCTCCATGGCCGGGGATTACAAAGTTTTTAATGAAGTGATCAAACAAACCGAAGCACTGGAAGTAGAGAGCGAACCCAGATTTTTAACCGCTTGTGAAGCCCTGGTGTGTTACGGAAAACGGAAAATCGATACAGCGGCGATTATCACAATGAGTGGCGGCCACGGGGTTATTGCTTCTGATTTTTGCTATCAGCAAGGCATTCATGTCCCTTCCTTTCAGGAAGCAGATGTCCAAAAATTAAAAACCGGTGTCTCCAAAAATATTCAGAACATTGCTTCGTTTATGAATCCCATCGATCTGACCGGCAGTGCTGTTGATGATGATTATCTTGCTTGTACCCGGTTTGCCTTAGAGCATGATGATGTCGATAGTGTTCTGCTTCTTTTTCTGCCGTTTATCCCTGCCATCACATCCGCCTTGCCGCCGCAATT
>JAQIBZ010000353.1 GCA_027858815.1 Desulfobacteraceae bacterium | reverse complement strand
CTTTGGAGGTTGTTATGCCATACGTAAAAATTTATATCAGGATGTCCCAATCAATTACCTGGTGGATGATTTTTACATCTGCATGAATGTCCTGCAACACGGAAAAAAATGAATCAAAAACCTGAATGCCACATTATATGAAGATGTATCAAACAACCTTGGTGATGAATTCCGTCGTAAAGTCAGAATTGCTACCGGTGATTTTCAAAATCTGAAACATTTCAGCAACCTGCTATGGCCTCCATGGAATCACATTGCCTTTTGTTTTTGGTCTCATAAAGCACTGAGGTGGTTGGGACCGTTTTTTCTTTTCCTTATTATCATCACCCTCGGTGTAGTGGCATTTTATTATAATTTTTATTTTATACTGGCAATGATTACATTATTGATATTTTCTTTACCATTTATTGACAATTTACTAAAAAAGTTCAATATTCATAATGTAATTTTGCGTTTTGCAACCCATTTTTTCACCATGAACCTGGCATTGTTTACCGGGTTCCTAAGCACATTAAAAGGAGTAAATTCAAATGTCTGGCAACCAACAAAACGACATCAGTAAACAACTAAACAGCATTCCTGAAGCTCTTGAAGCCATCAGAAAGGGAGAAATTATTATTGTTGTTGATGATTATGACCGCGAAAATGAAGGCGATTTTATCGTCGCTGCTGAAAAAGTAAATCCTGAGCTTATCAACTTCATGGCTAAACACGGCCGGGGATTAATTTGTGCACCGTTAACCGAAGAACGCTGTGAAGAACTCAACCTGGAATTAATGGTAGGGAAAAACACCAGTTTGCATGAAACCCCGTTTACGGTATCTGTGGACCTGATAGGTAAAGGATGCACCACGGGGATATCAGCCAGTGACAGGGCTAAAACCATAAATGCACTGGTAGATCACAACACAAAACCTACTGACCTGGGGCGTCCCGGCCATATTTTTCCCTTGAAAGCTAAAAACAATGGTGTGCTTCGAAGAGCCGGGCATACCGAAGCTTCTGTTGACCTGTCTAAAATGGCAGGGCTTACACCGGGGGGAGCGCTCGTAGAAATCATGAATGATGATGGCACCATGGCAAGGTTACCTCAACTCTTAAATATTGCTGAAAAATTTGAGCTGAAAATCATTGCCATCAAAGACCTGATTTCCTACAGGCTGGAAAATGAAACCCTGATTGAGCGGGGAACAAGGGTGCATCTCCCGACTGATTACGGCATGTTTGATCTCATTCCTTTCAGGCAAACTTCCAACGGGCAGGAACACATTGCTTTGATAAAAGGCGAATGGACAGAAAAAGACAATGTGCTTGTCAGGGTTCATTCATCCTGCATTACCGGAGACATCTTCGGTTCACAACGATGTGATTGTGGAGATCAACTGCACGATTCCATGCGAATGATTGAACAAGAAGGCCAGGGAGTTGTAATATATATGAACCAGGAAGGACGCGGCATCGGACTTATGTCAAAAATCGAAGCTTATAAACTCCAGGAAAAAGGCATGGACACAATAGAAGCAAACATACATCTCGGCTACAATGCAGACGAACGTGATTATGGTGTGGGCGCACAGATTATCCGGAGCCTGGGACTGAAGAACATTCGCCTGCTGACGAACAACCCTGTGAAACGTGCCGGACTTAAAGGCTATGGTATCAATATAGTTGAAAATGTACCAATTGAAATTCAGGCAAACAAATACAACTATCAATATCTGAAAACAAAACGTGACCGCATGGGACATAATCTGAACTTTTTAGATAAGCACACAAATAATAAGAATGATGAATAATTGGTCATAAAGGTTTATAATAACCGTTATATTAACCATTTTAACTGCCTATATAAAAAAAATAAGATATGCTCAATATTGTTTTTATGGGAACACCCGAATTTGCAGTTCCATCATTAGACATACTGAATATCAACCATAACATTTCTGCCGTTGTTACCGCTCCTGATAAACCTGCAGGCAGGGGAAGAAAACTGCGCCAATCCGAAGTAAAAAAATATGCATTGATACACCAATTAGAAGTCCTTCAACCACCTAAGCTTAAAGATACTGATTTTGTCAACACATTGAAATCACTAAAGCCGGATTTGATCGTGGTTGTGGCTTTTCGCATGTTACCCGAAGCTGTTTGGAAAATACCTCCACTGGGAACCATCAATTTACATGCTTCGCTTCTGCCCCAATACCGGGGGGCTGCTCCCATTAACCATGCCATCATGAACGGCGAAACCAGCACGGGTCTAACCACATTTTATATCAATGAAGACATTGACACCGGCAAAATATTGCTCCAAAAACCTGTAAAAATCAGTAAATCTGATACGGCCGGGGCATTGCACGATAAACTCATGGTAAAAGGTGCAGATTTGATCCTTAAAACCGTAAATGACATTGAAAACAAATCGATCCAACCGAGGGAACAACGCATGGATACATCCATCAAGCCTGCGCCAAAATTGTTAAAACAGAATTGTCAAATCAACTGGAACGATACGGCTGAAAACATAAACAATTTTATCCGGGGATTGAGTCCGTATCCAACATCCTGGTCTAAAATAAAGCTAAAAGATAAAACCATCCGGTTAAAAATTTACGATGCTGAATTTGATTTGGCCGCTCATCAATTTTCACCCGGAACGGTTATTCAATCAGGGCCTGGTAATTTTGTCGTTGCCGTGAAGGATGGGTTTATTAAACCGGGAACAATCCAACCGGAAAGTAAACCATCCATGAGCGTGAAAGATTTCATGCAGGGATATGATATTGATGATTCAAAATTTTTATTGCCAACCACATAATTATTCCTGTAACACTGGTTCTAAACAGGCATGAGTAAGCTTTAACGTTAATTTAAGTATTTTTTCCTTAAATTATTTGGTTAAAATTAGATATTTTACAATATTTGCACTCGCAATGGCGTTATGATTATGTTTTCACGCCAAAGTGGAAGCAATAGTTGTAATGGTTAAGTTAGTT
>JAQIBZ010000335.1 GCA_027858815.1 Desulfobacteraceae bacterium | reverse complement strand
ATCATGTGACACAGCGGGGAAACACGCGGCAGCAGACATTTTTCAATGATGATGATTATCTTGCCTATCTGGAATTAATTCATCATGGGCGACTCATATCTATTCGCCTGTACCCGATACGTCGAATTGAATCCTGTCCGGGCGGCCTGGTCGCAAAACCGGAAGCGTGGCCCTGGAGCAGTGCGGAGGCCCATATAAAAGGCAAAAATGATCTTCTTGTAAAAATGCGTCCATTGTGTGAAATGATCAATAAAAACTGGAAACAATTTTTAGCTGTTGATGCGCAGGAATGGGAAATAGAATTATCAAGGAAGCATGAACGAACCGGCCGGCCTTTGGGAAAGGATTCGTTTGTTGAAAAAGTGGAACTTCTTTTGAACCGGAGGCTGAGGCCTCGGAAACCTGGGTCCCAAAAAAGATAAGTACGGTGTCCCCGGAACTCCCTGTGCATCTTAGCTATACAGTGTTCGCAAAAATCTGCATCCCACTGATTATTTCAATAGCAATCCGAAGGTTTTTCAAAAATTTGGTAAAAATCCTTAATCAATATATAGTATGCCGAAATGCGGATGAATACTGACCGGTCTTATCGATAGAAGTGCTCGCCTCAGAAATTTTCTACAATACTGTCGTTTTCACATTCACCAACACACTGCCAGAAAAAATACCCAGTCGGATTATAGGGGAAACCCTACAAGAAATTAAGGAAAATCTGACATTAAAATGGATTGTGATTTTTAGCGGTATCTGTTTAAATCGATATTAATTTTCTGAATTCTTGAAAAGATTTGATTCACTATTGATGAACTCGTAAAAAGTCGCCCGGATGGCTATGTAAAAATTCCACCAATACCATAAAATTTGGCAAGGCGTAGTGGTTTTTCAGATTTAAAATAATACATGTAGTATATTGAGAAGCTGAAAAACCGATACAACGCCGTAGATGGGACTTTTTACGACGCCATCACTATTACGTCATTAAAAAGGAATGGCTATGAAACAGACTGGAAAATGGATGGTAGGAATGGGATTTCTAATCCTTATTATTTCTCTGATGCCGCGTTTGGGGGGAGCATGGCCCGTGCCGGACACCGGGCAGGCGACCTGCTATGATGATGCTGGCAATGTCATTCCCTGTCCGTCACCCGGCGAACGGTTCCACGGCCAGGACGCCAATTATACCATCAATCCCATGTCCTTTACGAATCTTTCCGGCGGCATCATGGTGCGAGACAATGTCACCGGCCTGATCTGGGAGGTGAAGCAGGATAAGGACGGGGTGCAACATTACGACAACCCCCATGATGCGGACAATACCTATACCTGGTATGATTCCAATCCTGCCAGCAACGGAGGGGATGCCGGCACCCCCGGCATCGGCACGGATACGGAGGATTTTGTTGATGACCTGAATGCTGCCCATTTTGGCGGGTATTCGGATTGGCGCCTGCCCACCATTAAAGAACTGGATTCCATCGTGGATTTAAGCATCTTGTATCCCGGCCCGACCATCAATACCGTTTATTTCCCGAATACGGCCGCGTCCTGGTATTGGTCGTCTCCTACCTACGCTCCCAGTACGAACGGCGCGTGGGTCGTGTATTTCCACAACGGCTACGACAGCAGCCACAATAAGAGCCACAGCGGGTATGTCCGTGCCGTTCGGGGTGGACAGTAGATCGATGATTTGGTAATTGGGACATTTGGGGATTTAAAATGGCGAAATACGAACATTTACCGATTTATCGGAAAGCCATGGAGCTTGCCGTGTATCTGGACGGGGTGGTACGGAATTTCTCCCGTTATCATAAATACTCCACCGGACAGGAATTGCGGAATTTGTCCCGGAATATAATAAAAATGATCATCCGGGCCAATTCCTCCGTTGACAAGACAGAGACGCTGACGGAGCTTGTGGAAAATGGTGAAATGTTGAAAACCATGTTGTTTTACGCCAAGGAAGTCAAGGCGTTTTCAAATTTCAATTCATTTCAGCATGCCACGGGATTGTCGGTGTCCATATGCAAGCAGAGCGAAGGATGGCTGCAAAGCAGCAAACGGGGCCGGAATCATCCACCGCCGCCAAAAGCAGCGGGTCGATGAGTGTGCCCAGAATACTGTGCGCCTTTTCCGCCGGATTTTTTTGTAGGTCGGGATTCCATTCCCGACAAACGTTTCCGGCATAATCATTCAGGGCGCTGAGCAATCGGCGCCCGGTGGAAAAATGCTTAAACGGGTTTTTCGTCAAGTGAGAAGGTGACCGGCCGCGTCCTGGTATTGGTCGTCTACTACCAACGCAAACAATACAAACAACGCGTGGGACGTGAATTTCAACAACGGCAACGACAACAATAAGAACAACAGCAAATATGTCCGTGCCGTTCGGGGTGGAAAGTATTCGCTGCTCTCGTTCCGGTCCGTATACGAGGCATATCTGGACTGCCGTCGGAGAAAGCGGGGAACAGTGAACGCGCTTCGGTTTGAGTTTGACCTGCTCAACAGGTTGACCGCCCTGGCGCTGGACCTTCAAAAAGGAACGTACCAGCCATCCCGCTCTGTTTGCTTTATTGTCCGTTCTCCCAAATTCCGGGAAATATTTGCCTCGGATTTCAGGGACCGGATCGTGCATCATCTGGTGGTGCGTGAACTGGAAAAGTACTGGGAGCCGAGATTTATTTTTGATTCATATGCCTGTCGCAAAGACAAGGGGATTCATGCGGCGGTGAAACGCCTTCAGGGTTTCATGCTGAAGGCCACATTCAGCGGAAAAAAAACTGCGTATTTTTTACAGCTCGATATCCGGTCGTTTTTCATGAGCATTGACAAGTATATTTTGTTTTCAATTTTTCAGGACAGCGGCGTGCCGGATGTCATGGGGGATCTGCTGCAACGGATTATTTTTCATGACTGCACGCAAAACTATTATTTCAGGGGTGACCGACGTATGATGGCGCAAATCCCGCCGCACAAATCCCTTTTCAAAGTAGGGGCGGACAAGGGGCTTCCCATCGGGAACCTGACATCTCAGTTTTTCGCCAATGTGTATCTGAATGAGCTGCTGCACCGGTTATTGTGTGGCCTGGCTGGAAGAGGGGGGCGCCGGTAAATATATCCGGCGGCGGTATGTGCGACAATTGATCGGGGTGGATGTGGGATGAGAGATTTGGATAAGCGGAATCAATCAATCGCCGGGTAAGCAACCCGGTCTGCGGATTGTAGGTCGGGATTCTATTCCCGACAAAGATCAACATCGATGAATGGAATAAATCGATTGCCGGGTAAGAATCCCGGCAAAAACAATATACACGGAGGAAATGAAATGGGGCGATAATGGGGGATGGTTTTTGTGCTGGGTTTGATACTGTTGCTGGGGGCCGCGCCGGCTTTGGCCGGTTTTACTGATAACGGCAATGGCACGGTGACGGATACATCCACCGGGCTGACCTGGCAGCAGGCAACAGCCTCGGGATCATATACCTGGGAGCAGGCCCTGGCTTATTGCGAGAATCTCACCCTGGGCAGCCGGTCGGACTGGCGGCTGCCGACCCGGAAAGAGCTGCGCAGCATTGTGGATTACAGCCGATACAATCCGTCCATCAATACTGATTTTTTCCCCAATACCATCGCGTCCTGGTATTGGTCGTCTACTACCAGCGCAGGCAGTACAGACTACGCGTGGGGCGTGCCTTTCTACTCCGGCCTCGACTACGACAACGATAAGAGCAGCAGCAAATATGTCCGTGCCGTTCGGGGTGGACAGTCTGGGTCATTTGGTGATTTGGTTATTTCTGCCTCCCGAATTTCCGGCGAAGCCCCTTTGCCGGTCGATTTTTCCATCTCATTTTCAGGCGGTCCTGGCCCCTACACCTATGACTGGGATTTCGGGGACGGCGGAACCAGCACAGAACAAAGCTCATCTCACACATATCAGGAAACAGGTACTTATGTGGTGACCTGCTCTGTGACTGACAGCAACGGGGCAAGTATTTCCGCTTCACAGACTATCCGGGTAAAAATCAAAGAAGCAAACGCGGATGATGCGGATAATTTGCACTTAACTGTTCTTGAACCATATGACGCTTTTTTTTACGGGATTACCGGGCAAAATGCTTATGTATCCACTGATGCAGACAGCTTTGTTCAGCTATATGAGGGAACTGATCCGTTTAATGACATTTGCAGTTCCTCGCATGGAATAATATTTGTCGGTGACAATGGTGCAATTATTCAGATTGTTTCAAATAACCCGTCCGGGGTTACCATCCCGGGTATAACAGCTGATCTTTTATGTATTGCAACAGACAATGCAGGCAACTTCATCCTGGCCGGGCGATCCGGCACTTTGGCGTCATATGATATGACTAACCAGAATTATGAGGTTCTTGTCAGCCCAACTGCTGCGGATATTGAAGACATCATATACGACGTATCCGCAGGGGAATATCTCGCTGTCACCAGCATGGGAGAATTATTAAGATCCGACAACGGTATTAACTGGTCCATACAAAGTATCGGCACTGTTTCTTTTAACAGTCTTGTTAAAAACGGCGACACAATTATTCTGGCCGGGAATACCGGCGTTATTTATACTTCCACGGACGGCACCTTTTTTAATCTGGCTATTACAAATACCACGGATGATATTGTTGACCTGTGTCGCGTAGGTGAGGTTTATGTAGCTGCAACAGAGACAATGCTCTTAACATCTGAAGACGGGCTTTCCTGGCTGGCAGATACAGAAGATTTTTCAGAAACAACCATTTACGACCTTTGTGTGCATGATAATACGCTGCTGGTGTTAACCACAGACGGTATCCGGTCCATCAGCCGGTTCAACAATGAGACTTCCGGCCTGGTCAAAACCGCTACCCTTGCAGGAGTGGACGTTGAGTTCGGCGAATCCACCGTGGAATTTGAAAACAGTGAGATCAAGGCATTTAAAATTGTTGCCAATGACTTCATGCTGGTAAAACAAAACAGTCAAAATATTGCAAGAATCGATTTCGGGGCGGACACGGAATTTGTGTATTATTCAAAAAATACATCAACACTGGCTTCAATACTCGATAAAGATAAAGAATACATCTGCATTAATGGAAACAATACTCTGTATTACAATACGGGCAATGACAATTACATACCGGTGTCCGAGGGCTCTTTCTGGCTGAAAAACGGCAAGGTGATGGAACAGAACCTTTTAAGTGAAGTTCATGAGGATACCAGACCCCTCATAGAAACCGAAATTAACGATTACATCAACACCAAATATACCCAAGACTACAATGCATTGTCAGCGACGATCCAAGCGGTTGCACCCTCTCCCCAGATGCTTTCTGATACTTTAGCCGGTCTGCTGGATACTGTGGAAGAAAGCGCCAATTTTGATATTGCCTTGACTGCAAATTATCTTTTACTGGGTGACATTGAAAAACCATTTTCACCGTGTGCTATTTCTTCACCGTTCTTCCGGCTGCTGTACCTCGACACATCAGATGGCAAAATTTATCAAAAACAGACTTATCTTTTGGGGCCAACTTTTTTTCTGGATAAGACGTTGCCGGGTGTGAAACTGCCGAAGTTAGAATATGTGGTGGACGGCAACAAATTGACTGGCACGATTACCGATTTTGAGCTCAAACTGGGACCGTTTGCAATCATTTCCGAAAAGGCCCGGCTAATATCATATTTTGGCAACATCAATGACAATGATTGGATTGAAGAAGAAGATTCCATTTCCATTGATCAGGCAGGATTTATCTTAAAATCCACTTTAGAAAACGTTCGACAGTTAAATAGTAACCAGTCTGTTGATTTTATCTCAAAGGTAAAAAAACTTAAATTAGTTCATAACTATGATGGGTTTAAACTGGTTTCCGGGGAAGCCGGAGCGGCGATTAGGATTCCAAACCTGAATTTATCCCCTAATTGGGCAGTCGAGAATCTATACACTTATATCTTCATGAAATTTCGTGAGAAGAGCAACGGAGGGCCATTCATTTATGATGATGACTACCCTGATGAACTTGATGAGTTTCTTGTGGGAATGGGAGGTAGCGGTTCCCTTAGAAAACGCCAGTTTGCCGGTTTTAACCAGAATACGGACTTAAAAATTTCCGCCGGCATTGACCTGGTGTTTGATGATTTTACTGTGTTTGGGGTCGGTGATGGCAAGCAAAATCTCATGCATGCATCCCTGGCTGCCCAGAATTGGTTTAATTTTCCCAAAGCAGGGGCTTTCACCCTGACCGGGGTTGGTGGGGAATACAAATACAGCAAATACGGCCCGTCCTACTGGAGCCTGACCGCAGATTTTAAACTATATCAGGTTATCCGTGAACTCTACCTCTTTAACGGAGGGGCAAAAATCACATCAGACTTCGGGTTAGATAGTTTCGGACTTGGATTGACTTATCTGAAAACACCAATGTTAAATACCAATTTATACATTGACTGGACAAATAACAATGACCTGGCCTGCCTGCTATTCGGGCAGGTGCGCCATGACATGCCCATTAGTTGCCCGGATATTGTTGGATGTGATGGAAGTTCATTTGATTTGATGCCGGCAGATGAAAATACGGTATTTGAAGGTCTGGGGCTTGGGATGCTAGCCGGTTTGACGATCAGGGAAGATGCCACCAAAAACGTATGGGAAAGCTATGGCGCTCGGTTTGAGGATTTGGTGACAGGGGCTCTGGGTGTTCAGGTTTATGGCATTGATAGTCAAACCAGCGATGATTACGATGTTTCTATTAAAGCTTTTGCAGATGTGGAATTAAGGCTACCTAAAATAAACAAAGACTGGTTTTTCATTCCCGAAAGCTTCAAAAATGGGAAATCAATAGGCAACGCTTGTGTATCCATTGGTAATTTTGAAGTAACTCAGGAATACACACAATGGTTTTCTGATAAAGAGTGCAACCTGGGAGTGCATCCTGGGGTTTATCTTGTATCCCAGTTTTTAGCGGGTAAAAAAGTAACTACGTTTATTCCATTTGATTACATGGAAGACAAAGACGGTGACCACGTGCCGTTTGTCATTAACATGAAGGTCAAAAGCGTGGATGATCCGGCACCACAGTCTGCATTTGCTTTAAAAACCGGAGATATTGGTCGTCTATCCGCTATTGGCGAATCTGAACTAAAAATATTTACTGTTGGCCCGGGAGAAGATCTTTTAATCGTGGATGTGGTTTCGTCTGACAATACCATGATTGTGACAATGCCCGATGGCACAGAACTCACACAGGATTCACCTGATACAGGGACTATGATGGTAGAAAAAGTTGAAGGTGTATATACGGAAATATCCATTGCTGATCCGCCCGCAGGCGTTTATGGTCTTTCCTATATTAATACGGGTGATGAGCAGATTAAAATTTTCGGCAGCAACCCGCTTCCGGCTGCCACCTTGTCTGTTTCCGGCAGCACCGTGTCTTTTTCTTTAAATGATGCGGATAATGAACTCATCAAATACAGCTTGGCCGTGGTCGATGCCAATGAAAAAATTGTTCATTATTTGAAAAAAGACGAACAAACCGCTGGCGGGGATCTGGATGCTGAGATCGGAACAATTACGCATCTTCAGACCGGTGATTACAAGGTCATGCTGATATACAGTGATCCTGTTAATCCGGATCAAAAACTGGTCAGCGCAGAAACCGTTCATATAGAAAAGTCAATTGCAGCTCCATCAAACCTTGCTGCACTTTCCACCACAGATTATGTTGAATTGTCCTGGGATGCTGATCCAGGCGCGTCAGGGTATCATGCGACCATCAGTATGCAGGGGCAGCTTATCTATGAAGCCAAAGTCGCAGCCAACCGGTTCAAAGTGACGGAACTCATTGATGGGGAGTATACGGCTGAGGTCTATGGATATGATGAAGACGGCCTGACCGGTACGCATTCGGATATTCTGTTTTCCGTTACCAGCAGTGGGTCAAATATTATACCGGATGCCATCGCCGGGGTGACAGTTACAATTAACGCTGATGCTGCTGTTATCACCTGGCCTGCTTCTGCGAATACGGATTTTTACACGATTGGCCTGATCAAGGGAATTGAGGCGGTGTATTCGGAGGTTAAGACTATTCAACCGTCTCTCTCAGTCAGTAAAGTTCATTTTGGCGCATCCATGAAGATATCTGTGATATCTCATAATTTTGCCAATAACGCATCCGAAGTATTTACTGGTCGGGTTGATCTTTATACATCAGAGGATACGGATATCGATAACCTGCCGGATATGTGGGAGATGAAGCATTTTTATTCATTGGGCTATACAGATTCGGATGATGTGGATTTAGACGGGGCTGACAACGTTCAGGAATTGGCCATGGCCACCAATCCTTGTGATGCAGATAGTGACAGAGACCGATTGAACGACTCGGTTGATCCGTATCCTTTAAATAACGATGATAAGAACGGAAATTTTATCGCTGATGATTGGGAAATCTATTACAACATTATTGACATCATGGCAGATGATGACGGCGACGGATATCTCAATTATCTGGAATATATGGCGAGCATGAATCCAATTGTTCCCAATGCACCGGGAATTGATATGACCGCATATGAGCAGGTTGATTTTATGCCGGTGATTGTCGCCAATGTGGATCAAATTAATATGATCAGGCTCAATGAACCATTGACAGTAGATCTGTCGGCATCTTTTGATATTAATGGTGATCCGTTAACTTATGAATGGAAAGTAAACAGCGATGGGGTTGCCAATAATAGTGATCAACTGGTACTGGATACATCAAAAACTGGAATGAATCGGGTGGAAGTGAAAGTTGCTGACAGCAGTAAAACCGTTTACCGAAAGTATTCAATATTTGTAACAGACGGCGACACCCGGAAAGTGACTGCCGGGAAGGATAATATAATCACCCTTGACAGGTACGAACTGTCAATTACTGAAGCAGCCATGGCAGAAGGCACCTATCTTGTTGCCGGCGATATATCTTTTGATCATATTCCTGTGAACATCATGGGCAGAAAAATTATTTCTGACGGTCTTATTTACCTTTATTCCGGTGGGGCTAAACTGGCATCACCCATCACCATCACACCGTATGTCAAAGAATACAGTGAAATTGCCCCTTATGTGTTTAATTACAGCACATCGATCTGGACCAACCTGAACACCGGAGAAACGTTTGACCCGATATACAAAAGCAAGTCTTTGAGCAGTGCCGCAAGCAGCCTTCCAAGCTACGCTGTAAATACAAAAGATACAGGGATTCTTGTGTTTGCAAGGGCACCCCAGAAGGTCACGTTAACGCCGGTTAGCACATTTAAAACAGGCAACAGTGTATATCAGGTAGATCTTGATGAGTTCATGACAACTCACCAGTTGCAGGAAATTACAGAGGTGACGCTTTCAAATTCATCGGTTGTCTCTGTCAACCACGGTCAGGTGTTGGGCAATGAAGAGTTGCGGTTTGATGCCCTGGCACCGGGCTTGACAGAAGTAAGTATCACCGGAGCATATGAATTTGGGACCCTGGTGAGCTATAAGTATATTATCGATGTTCAAGACAGTCCCGGGGATCTGGACACTGACGGGGACGATATTGATGATGATTGGGAACTGAGGTATTTTGGGCATATTGAATCAGATGGTTCTGAGGATTCTGACGATGACGGAGTTTCGGATCTTGCCGAGTATCAACAAAATATCAATCCAAATAAAACAGATTCCGACGAAGACGGTATTCAGGATGGAACTGAGTTAGGCTATACTCTGTTAGATATCTGTCCGGATACAGATATCGGTGTTTTTCTGCCGGATATCGATCCATCATCAACAACAGATCCCGAAATTGCCGATACAGATGGCGACACATTTGATGACGGGTTTGAGGATATCAATCATAATGGCCAGATTGATGTCGGTGAATACGATCCCAATAATCCGGGTTCTTTTCCCGGAATGATGGGGGATATTGATGGTGAGATGAACCTGAACCTTAGAGATGCTGTGCTGGCTCTTCAAATTGCCGCTGGGCTTGACGTTGGTCAGAGTATTTTCTTAACCGCTGATGTCAATGGGGATGGCAAGGTCGGTTTAGAGGAAGCAATTTATATTATGGAAAAAATTCTTGGAATGAGGGAATAGTTTATAGCACTATTATATGAATTTTAATAATTGAGAGTTTCTGGAATAAGAAAAGGTGACTGTTGATCCTTAATCATCAGTCACCTTTTTCTTTATCTCATTTGTGCAGGTAAGTCGGATAGTGTGCACTTACAAAATCCTGCTCACCCGTGTAACTTGCAATAGCTAGTCGTTGTTTTTTAAAAAATCTGACAACCACAATATCTTGTAGACTTTCAAAACAAAAAATTCTGACCGATTTTATCGAGAGATAACTTCTTTGGATAAATTTGGAATTATTTTTTTTGAGCGAAAAGGATTAATCCTTTATTCAATAAGCTTTTCTTTCGGGATTTCCACCTTTTCCTCTTTCATCCATAACCGCTGGTAAGGACTTAAGGCCAAAGTCAGCATACTATCTTTGATATTAAAGATTTGTTGAGTGAAATGGTCCATGAGTGTTTCCGGCAGTGCCAGGTTTTTTGAAGACAAATCAATTGAAATACTTTCAATCTTTCCGGCAGTGTTAATCAGCGTAATGGTATGGTCGTTTCCGCAGTGATTATGGATACAAGCAACCGCCGGGTTTCCGGTGGGGATGATTTCCGCTTCATTGCCCCGGAAGTCAAGCGCCGGATCCGTGTCAACTAAGGCGATCAGGTTGTTGATGCCTTTTGCGATTGCAGAATGGATGGAATTTGGATTGCTTAATGTTTTTTTGAGAAGATTATAATTTGACTTTGTTCGTTTAATATCTCTGAGTTCACCGGTCTGATTCATGCGGTCATAATCATTGGCAAGCCCTAAAAGATCATTAAAGTAGATGGATTTGACATGCCTTCCCATCAGCGCAA
>JAQIBZ010000332.1 GCA_027858815.1 Desulfobacteraceae bacterium | reverse complement strand
TAAGCCCTTTAGCGCCGATGGTACTGCACGGGTAGCTGTGTGGGAGAGTAGGACGCCGCCGAAAAATCTTTTTATAAAGCCCCGTATCTGTTATTCAGATACGGGGCTTTTTTTGTTTGTGTTTTTGGATACCTGGTATATCTTTTAAAAAAAAGAAAATACTAATAGGGTCGGACCAAGCTAACCAATTAAAAACATTTAAAATAAACCTTAAATACCCCTCAGAAATGGTTCTATATTGAGCTTTTTGGGGTCAAAAACAGCTTTATAGGAATGGCGAGAGCACGAAGAATCGGTTTTGAATCTTGAATAAGTTAATGAGGAGGGACACATTGGACCAAACAATTAAAATCATGCCATGCTTAGACATGCAGAACGGACGGGTTGTCAAGGGTGTTCATTTCGTGGACATACGAGACGCAGGTGATCCGGTCGAATGCGCACGCGTTTATTGTGAGAACGGCGCAGACGAACTGGCACTGCTGGATATCACAGCCACGGTGGAAGGCAGAGCTACCATGCTCGATGTCGTTAAACGCGTTGCCGAAGTCACAACCGTGCCATTTACCGTCGGTGGTGGTATCTCTGATGTTAATTCAGCCGAGTTGGTGCTGCGTGCGGGCGCAAACAAGGTATCAACCAGCAGCGCCGCTTTTCGGAAGCCGGAATTGATCAAAGAAATGGTCAAAACGCTGGGTGCCGAGAAGGTGACGGTCGCCATTGATGTGGATCAGAACGCGGCCATGCCTTCAGGCTATGAAGTCTATATTGATGGAGGACGGACAGCCACGGGCACAGATGCCATCGAATGGGCAAAGCGCGTTGACGGATACGGTGTTCCTGTAATTCTGCCGACAAGCAAAGCGGGGGACGGTGTCCAGACCGGATTTGATCTGCCGGTGATCAGGGCAATCAAGGAAGCGGTCTCGGCCGATGTGGTGGCTTCTGGGGGCGCAGGGGAATTGGATCATTTTTATCAGGCAGTAGAAGCAGGTGCTACCGTCTTGCTTGCCGCGTCTGTGTTCCATTTTGGGATTATTGGAATTAGCGACTTGAAGGACTACCTGCGTGACCGGGGTGTTGCTATCCGTTGAAGTTTCCGTTGAAGTTTCCGGTAAAATTTTCAGGACATTGGATTTTTATTCTGCAACCATGCTGATCAGCCGCCGCAAAAAACCGCACGGCTGATTAGCGCATTATATTTTTTTCTATTCGGAACTAAAATGAATTCACTGCATGAAACAGCCTATTGTGGTATCTATTGCCCTGACTGTATTCGTTACCAAAATAAATACGATGAATATGCCCGCAAATTAAGAAATGAGCTTGAAAATGTTGAATTCCGGAAATACGCTGAAATCAATAGTCCATTTGGGGCTAATTTTAAAAAGTATAACGAATTTATTGAAGTACTAAATGCATTGCCGAGGTACGTCCAGATTTTTGGAGATACCAGCAATCCGAGCCGGCTGTCTTGATGGAAATAAATAAAGATGGGTTGGAAATAAAAAAAGTTGGTGCTGCGGGAAAAATCTTCTCCGCGGCCGTTTGATTTATGCTGGAAACCGGATTGAAAAAACAATCTGCCGGATTTGGATTTTTTAAAATAGGCATTGGGAGATAAAAAGAAAAATTCCGGTTTGTAACTGGTGTCTTTAAACGGCTGGGAAGTTGAACCCAGATCCCAGAAAGAAGTCTGGGTATAGGTGATATAAAAACTTTCCTGCCATCTTGGCTTTTGGGGCTTCGGCCCGGCGGAATGAAGCACCCGGTATTTGAAGCTGATTTGAAATTTACTTTTTTCAGGATCAGGATTAAAACGCTGATTTTCATTCGTGATGTTAACATAAGATGCACCATATGTGCGATGGATTCCTCATCATTGACGAAAAGAATTTTGCCCCAAAGGATTGAAATTTTGAAAAGAATGAGAATAATATAGGATAAACTTACATTAACAGAATTTATAAAATAAACCTGAATTTATAAAATAAACCTGAATTTTAGGAGCATGCCATGTGGGAATATACAGATAAAGTCAAAGAACATTTTATAAATCCCCGAAATGTCGGTGAAGTCGAAAATCCGGATGGGGTCGGGGAAGTCGGTTCCATGGCGTGCGGTGATGCGCTTAAATTGTCATTTAAACTGGATGAAAACGAAAGAATTAAAGAAGCCAAATTCCAGACATTTGGCTGTGCCAGTGCCATTGCGTCTTCATCTGCGATGACGGAGATGATGATTGGAAAAACGATTGAAGAGGCGGAGAAAATAACCAATGATGATATCGCTGACTATCTCGGCGGCCTGCCCAAGGAAAAGATGCACTGTTCGGTGCTGGGCCGCGACGCACTGGAAAAGGCGATTTACTGTTACCGGGGCGAAGATGAAAAGGTGATTGACGGCAATATTGTCTGTGAATGCTTTGGGGTGACGGATAAAGAGATTGAACGTGCGGTGACTGAAAATCACTTGAAAACCATCGAAGAAGTGACCAACTATGTGAAGGCCGGTGGCGGGTGTGAAAACTGTCATGAAGATATTCAAAAGATCATTGATGAAATAAACAACAAGGGCGCAGATGCGGCTCCGATTAAAAAGGAATTAACCAATATTCAGAAAATCCGTCTGATTGAAGAAACCCTTGAACGGGAGATTAAGCCGGCGCTTCAGAAGGACGGCGGTAATATTGAGCTGATCGATGTGGACGGTAACCGGGTGCTGGTCAAGCTCATCGGCACCTGTGCGACATGTAAAGCTTCCCAGCTGACCTTGAAGAATTATGTGGAGGCCCGTCTTCAGGAAATGGTGACATCGGATCTTATTGTCGAGGAGGTAAAATAAATGGATATCATTTACATGGACAATAATGCCACCACGCGGGTCGCGCCTGAAGTTTTAGATGCCATGATGCCGTATTTGAAAGATTTTTATGGCAATGCATCAAGTATGCATTCATTCGGCGGTTCAGTGGGGCGTGAAATTATTGCGGCCCGAGAAAAAGTCGCTGCCCTGATCAATGCGGATCCCGGTGAAATTATCTTCACCAGCTGCGGGACTGAAAGTGACAGCACAGCCATTAATGCTGCTATCCGGTCAAATCCGGCAAAAAAGCATATTATCACCACCCGTGTCGAACACCCGGCAATAAAAAATCTGTATGAATACCTTGCTAAAAACGGATATCGGGTTACCTGGGTGCCGGTGGACAAAGAAGGGGTGCTGGACCTGGATTATTTTTACAGCCATCTTTCAGAAGATACGGCTATTGCCAGTATTATGTGGGCAAACAATGAAAGCGGTGTAATATTTCCCATTGCAGAGATTGCGGCAAAACTCAGAGATAAGGGAATTGTTTTTCATTCAGATGCGGTTCAGGCGGTCGGTAAAATTCCGGTGGATGTAAAACAGGTCGGCCTGGATATGATGTCGATTTCAGGGCATAAGATTCACGCGCCCAAGGGCGTGGGTGTTTTATATGTGAAAAAAGGGACTAAATTTTCTCCGTTTATGATCGGGGGGCACCAGGAAAGAAACCGGCGCGGGGGAACGGAAAATGTTGCATCCATTATTGCTATGGGGCGTGCCAGTGAACTGGCAATGGGTCATCTTGAGGAAATGGATACCCGGATCAGGGCCATGCGGGATCGTCTGGAAAACGGTCTGATACAAAATATTCCGAATGCCCTTTTGAACGGAAAGAAAGATGTCCGGTTGCCGAATACGTCCAATATCAGTTTTGAGTACATAGAAGGCGAAGCCATTCTTCTGATGATTGATCAGTTAGGCATCTGCGCGTCGTCCGGTTCTGCCTGTACTTCCGGTTCACTGGAGCCGTCTCACGTGCTGCGTGCTATGGGGGTTCCGTTTACTGCGGCCCACGGTTCCATAAGATTCAGCCTGAGTACTTACAATACCGAAAAAGAAGTGGATTTCGTCATTGAAAATCTGCCGCCGATTATCGAGCGCCTCCGCACAATGTCTCCTTTCTGGAAAGAGGGGGCTTGTCGTCTGCAGTAATGAAAAGTTTGCCTATACTTTTAGTAGTTTTTTAATAATACCGGACAAAAGTAACTTGATTCCCGCCTTCGCGGGAATCCAGAAAATATATCATAATGCATTGATGGGAAGATAAACCGCATGAATGATCAAAAAGAACATAATAAAATGGCGTGCAGGACCGAGTCCTTTTCTTACACAAAACATCGGGCCCGTTTGCATGGGGTTGTGGATCGGATTATCGATGAATGCAATGATGATAAATGCAACGCCCATATCGATTATGAACAGCTTCCGTCTAAAACAGCGGTTATCGAAATTCTGCATAAACTGCGGTCAGTCTTGTTCCCGGGATATTTCAACAATGAAAAGCTGGATCCGGTCAATCTGCGGTATTATGTCGGACAAACAGCTGCTGAGTTATTTGATATGCTGTCTGA
>JAQIBZ010000289.1 GCA_027858815.1 Desulfobacteraceae bacterium | reverse complement strand
GATATGATTTTAATCCCTCAGCCAGCAGTGTGACTCAATTGCTGACTGAGGGATTAAAAGTTTTTTGGTTTTATTCTTTTACTGGTTTTTCCTCTGGCACACTGCTCTTATTGCCGGGTATTTCAATTTTATAATTAGCTTTCAGGGATTCAATATAAGATGGAAACATTTCCTTAAATTTGTCTTCCTTTAATTTCTCAGTCAGTCTTTCTTTAATGTCATTAAAGGCAAGCGTCGAGCCTACTTGTTTTTCCGTGGATTTAATGATGTGATAACCAAACTGTGTTTCCACCACACCACTGACTTCTCCGGGTTTTAAGGCAAATGCTGTATCCTCAAAGGGTTTAACCATCTGGCCACGAGCGAAAAGTCCTAAATCACCGCCTTTGGCGCTGCTGGGGCAATCAGAGTTTTCACTGGCCAGTTTTGCAAAGTCTTCACCATTGTCCAGCTTACTTTTAATTGCTTCTATCTTTTTTAATGATTCCGCTTTTGAAGCTTCAGATGCTTTAGGATCGACTTTTATCAGAATATGACTGGCCTGAACACGTTCCGGCATATCAAATTCATCCGGATGAGAATCAAAATAAGTTTTTACTTCTTCATCTGAAACCGTAACGGTTGGCATTACTTTTTCTTCAATAAATTTTTCTATGGTTTTGCTTTGTTTGATCTGAGATAAAATAGCTTTTTCAGTATAATCCATGTCTGTAAGCTGTTTTTTAAAGGCGGCTTCTGTTTCAAATTGTTTTTTGAAATTTTCAAGTTCAGCCGTTATCTCTTCCTGCTCAATTTTAGTCCCCTGGTTAACACTTTCCTGATAAAGGACTTCCTGCTCAATAAGGCTTTTTAAAATATTATCTTTGAACTCGTTTAATTTCGTATCATCTAATGGTACGCCCATGCTGGTATATCGTTCTTTAATGAGATTGAATTTTCTTTCCAAATCAATTTGAGAGATGTCAACCCCGTTGACACGGGCAACATAATTGTCAGCAGAATTTTCCGTTTTGACTTTTGGTGCATTGTCTGCGCCGGAGACAGAACCGACCAGGCAAAAAGATAAGGCAAATACAATCACTGTCCAAACAGATTTTTTTATAGAAATATGCATTAATTCAATTCCTTCCGTGATTAAATAAACAAAAATTTAATAAAGCAGTCAACGGCTGCAAATAAATTATATCGATATCATTTTGATATTAATAATTACAACAAATTTTTAGAAAGTATTCAAGAGCGTGTATGGACGTTTTGAGATGTTATGCCATCAGTCATGAAATAAAAAAACCGGTTAGATCCTAACCGGTTTTTTTTATTTTTATATTTAATTGGTCGGGACGGCAAGATTTGAACTTGCGACCCCAGCGTCCCGAACGCTGTGCTCTACCAGACTGAGCCACGTCCCGACTAATGGTAGGTTTATTTATTTTACAATTTGAGCAATGTCAATCAAAAATATTATTTAAAATGATAGTTTCTTCTCTGCCAGGGCCAACAGAAACAATATCGATTTTAGTTTCAGATAATTCTTCAACCCGTTTCAGATATTTTTTAGTGTTTTCCGGTAACTCATCATAGGTCCGGATTTTGGAAGTATTTTCTTTCCAGCCAGGTAATGTTTCATAGATGGGTTTGCATTCAGCCAAAATTTCCAGGTCGGCAGGGAAATCTTCTATTTTTGTTCCCTTATAGTCATACGCTGTACAAATATTAATGGTATCCAGATCATCAAGAACATCGAGCTTAGTGATTACAAGACCTGTTAAGCTGTTCAACCGAACCGCATTGTTTAAAATTACGGTATCCAGCCATCCGCATCTGCGCTTCCTTCCTGTGGTTGCGCCGAATTCTGCACCGGTTGTCTGGATTTTATCACCGATTTCATCAAACAATTCTGTGGGAAAAGGTCCTGCACCGACACGAGTGGTATAGGCTTTGACAATACCGACAATGCCTGAAATCTGTTTCGGTCCGACCCCTGCTCCGGAACATGCATTTCCTGATACGGTATTGGATGATGTCACAAACGGGTATGTGCCGTGGTCGATATCCAGATGGGTGCCTTGAGCGCCTTCAAAAAGGACATTCTTTCCGGCCTTGATCCCTTTACTGATATATACTGAAATATCTGTCACAAAAGGAGCCAGTCGTTGCTGAAATACTTTATATTTTTCTATTATTTCATCCGGATCAACCGGAGTTTCATTAAAATACTGTGTCAGATAAAAATTCTTTTCTTTGCAGACCGCTTTAACTTTTTCTTCAAAGTTTTCGGTTTTCAGTAAATCAACAAAACGGATGCCGCAACGGTATGCTTTATCTTCGTAACATGGCCCTATTCCGCGGCCGGTGGTGCCGATTTTCTTGTTTTTACTCAAAGCATTTTCCCGGGCTGCATCTATACGTTTATGGTACGGCATGATCAGGTGTGCTTTTTCGCTGATTTTAAGTTCATCAGGACCAACGGCAATCCCTTTACCGGACAGGTAATCAATTTCTTCTAAGAGAACTTCCGGGTCTACGACAAGACCGTTTCCAATGACACATGTCTTTCCCTGTAAAATTCCGGATGGGATCAAATGGCTGATAAACTGCTCTCCGTCGACAACCATGGTATGGCCGGCATTATTGCCGCCCTGAAACCGGACCACATAATCGGCATGTTCAGCCAAAAGATCCACAATCTTGCCTTTGCCTTCATCTCCCCACTGGGTTCCAACGATTACAATATTAGCCAATTGATACTCCTTTAAAATTTATATCCGTATAACGTCATAACAGTTAATATGTGATTGTTTGAAACTGTAAATTATAGTCTCTTTTGTTTAAAAAAGTCCACCATTAACTGTCTGCATTTTTTTTTACATATGCCTTCTGTGATGCGGGGCTGATGATTGAGCCGCAAATCATCCTGAAACGCATATAAAGAACCTGCAGCGCCCCATTTCGGATCCGGCGTACCAAAAACAACATGACTAACCCGAGAGTGAATTATTGCCCCCATACACATGATACAGGGTTCAACTGTAACATAAAGGGTCGTGTTTACAAAGCGGTAGTTTTTGATTTTTTGACCGGCTATCCGTAACGCAGAAATCTCGGCATGGGCTGTCGGATCATGAAGTGAGATGGTTTGATTGAAGGCTGAAGAAAGGACGTTTCCTTCCTGGTCAATCAGCACAGCACCTACCGGTACTTCATCAGCGGCAAATGCTTTTTCAGCTTCCTTTAATGCCAGCTCCATAAAATAATTATGGTTCAAGTGGAATGACTTTTTTTCAGACATAATTTAAAATGACAGTCAAAAATAAGTTGATTTTTTACAGCGAATATTTTCTTAAATGGTGCCTGTCCGAAAACCACTAAATCCTGGTTGTCATTACGCGCAGTGAGGAACGAACGACAAAGTAATCCCCTGTCGATAAGGAGATTGCTTCGGTCGTACCTCACTCGCAATGACAGAAAAAGTGAAATTTTGAGACTTTCCGTTCAACCACTAAATATCTTGATAACTACCGAAAAGCGACATATAAAAAATTTTATAACGCGTCAAGCTATAAAATAATTGACATCATCTTTTGAATGGCTTATGACAAAGAAAAAATTTTATGCGCCCGTAGCTCAGTTGGATAGAGTGCCGGACTACGAATCCGTAGGTCGCACGTTCGAATCGTGCCGGGCGCACCATAAAAATCAAGGGTTATAAGAGATTACATAACTTTCTTTTGTGACCCTTTTTTAATTGGCGGGGGTGTTGGGAGATTTGTTGCGAGTTAAACTCATCTGGTTCCGTGGAGAGTAAGAAGACCGCCAGAGAATAGAATCCGGATGGGGGTTTTTAGGTGCAAGATAACCGGTAACCCATCCATAATCACGTATCAATGCCTCCCGATCATAATACCAGTGAACTGGCATGGCCAAAGCATCTGCGATAAACATTCCATAAAGGGCACCTTTTATTCGATCCTCATTCAGCTGATTTGTTTCCATATCTGCTCCTTACAGCGCTTCCAGTGTTAACCTGACATATATAAATATTGCATTTTTGAAATAATAGACTAAATTAATAGTATATTTACATATTTTGTATATATTGGGTATTAAGGGCCGTGGAAAAAATAAAGTATCCCGGATGGCGAAGGATTTTGCTTCCGTATTCGAGGCGCGATGAAGCAAACATATCGGGATATGTGCGTTTCATCGCAACAAAGAAGACGGGACAAAAGACCAGCAAGATATGGCGACTGTTCCGGTGTAATTTTTACGCGCAGCCCAGTAAAAATCCTGACCCAGAGGGCCAGGCATTGGGTTAAGCCCAAAGGGCATGGTCTACTAAATTGATGATACCAATACTCAATTTTCATAATCTTAATCATCATCATAATCTTAATCATCATCATAATCTTAATCTGTCTTTTGATGAAAGTTTTTCGCAAAAAAGAGTATGATTAAGAGAAAGAGTACGATTACGAATTAAAGCAAATCATCATTTAGGGC
>JAQIBZ010000203.1 GCA_027858815.1 Desulfobacteraceae bacterium | reverse complement strand
ATGCACCGGTTTGTGCCCTGCCAGGTGGAGGCAGCATAGAATAACAGGTGTCAGATGTCTGGTTTCAGGAGCACAAAAATAAAAACAAGAACTGAAACCTGACATCTGAGCTGAGCACTTTACATAACACCTTTGTATCCGGTGTATCCGGGTTTTAAAACATCATCGAGTTCCATGTCTTCACGGGTGACACGGACAACTCGTTGCCCGTGTTCCGAAGGAACAGAAGGGTTTGCTTTCTTTAATTGTTTCAACAGCTCCCCTTTTGCGCTTCGCGCACTGGCATTTGTTCATTTCATCCTGACTGATGATGACAACGGGTCGTACTTTTCTTATTTCACTTACTATTGTGGGGTTGAGGTCAACAAAATATATCTCGTATCTTTTAATCGTCAAAATCTTCATCCGCCAGACCATCGGCAAGCGTTTCGTCAAAGCCTTGCCAATCCTCATTCTCATCCGCCAATGTCAACATACGACAAGCTTTTAAGTTATTTTAAAGTGCCGGCTTTGGCTATCACCGACCGGTTCAGACGTCCGGAAAGATGCCCTTCCAGATCCAGGGTGATATATAGAAATCCAATTTTTTTTAGTTGATTCACAATTTGATTCCGAACCGATGGATCAAGCAATTGATCAATATCATCGGAAGGCACTTCAATTTTGGCCATTTCCCCATAATGTCTGACACGGCAATTCCGAAAACCAAGAGCAGAAAGTATGGATTCAGACAATTCAATCATAGTTAACTTTTTTTGATCAATGATCTCACCATAGGGAATCCGGGTTGCAAGACACCCGGAAGCGGGTTTGTCCCAGGTAGCAAGTCTCATTTCCCTCGATAACTGCCGAATATCATTTTTGGTCAGACCGGCATCCAGCAATGGCGAAAGAATATTCATTTCCTCGGCAGCTTTCAGCCCTGGACGGTAATCACCCTGATCATCAACATTCACCCCATGCGCAACATGATTAATGCCTGAATCTGAAGCAATCCGGGTGATGTTTTCAAAAATTATTTTTTTGCACACATAACAGCGATTCGGACCATTTGACATAAATCCCGGTGAATCCATTTCGCCAGTAGGAATGATCAGATGATGAATACGTTGTTCTTTAGTAAACAATTCAGTAATTCGTAAGTCCTGCCGGGGATGAACTGGAGAGTCTGCTGTTATCGCAATCAATTGATCATTTTTACCTTTAGTTTGAAATATTTTTACTGCCACAGCTAACAGAAAGGTACTGTCCACACCCCCTGAAAATGCAACTGCTAAAGAATCAAGTTTAGAAAGTCCGGATTCAAGTTTTTTTTTCTTTAAAATTAAGTCATCCATTTTGTATAAAATCAGATTCAACAAGTTATTTTATAGATGGAATTCGGCATTACCCAAAAACCGCTACTGTGAAAAAACTGTTTACAAAAAAGCACAGTTCTTATATATAATTTCATTTACTAAAAATGAAACATTTATATGAATTTATATCAAATCTCAGACAATAGCAAAAGAGGTTTATATGGGAAAAAAAAGCTTAACCAAATCGACCACAAAAAAGAAAGCAGCACCTAAGAAAAAAACAACCGCTAAAAAAGCAGCGGTAAAAACCGCTCCAAAGAAAAAAGCCGCAGTAAAGGCTCAGGCAGCGCCCAAAAAAACGCCTGCTAAGAAAAAAGCGGCAACCAAAAAACCGACTTTGACAACTTTGTTAAAAAAAGATTTTGGTTCATGGGCTCCTGAAAACATTTTTGCTGTATTGCCGGATGAAGATTATTTAAATAATTTTACCGCCCCCCCTATGATCGAAGAAAAAGATAAAACAAAAACAAAAGCCCTTAAAACCCTTCTGGCCAAACAATTTGATTTGAACACCGTTGAAAAACCAGCCAAAGAAAAAAAAGCAGCACCTAAAAAAACAAACCCAGCTGCAAAAAAGAAGGCTACTCCGGCTAAGAAAAAAGCGCTTTCCATTCCGGAACTGTTAAAGGTCAAATTTGACACATGGCAGCCCGAAGAAATGTATGTTGCAAAAACAGACGACGAATTTCAAAAAGGATTTACGGCTCCTCCGGCAATTGAAATAGCTGACAAAGATGAAGCTGACAGAATCAAAGCGCTTCTGGCAACAACGTTTGACATGAGCGTAATCGAAACACTTGGTGCTGAAGCTTTAGAAAAGGCCAAGGCTGTGAAAGAAGCTGAAGAAAAAGCAAAGGCTGAAAAGGCCAAGGCTGAAGCGGAAGCTAAAGCAAAGGCTGAAAAAGAAGCCGCTGAAAAGGCAAAAGCCGAAGCGGAAGCTAAGGCCAAAGCTGAAAAGGAAGCCGCAGATAAAGCCAAGGCTGTGAAAGAAGCTGAAGAAAAAGCAAAAGCGGAAAAGGCCAAGGCTGAGGAAGCTAAACGGAAAGCGGAAAAAACGTCAAAACCACCGGCTCCGCCTGTTATGCCGACGGTTTCCGCACCAACCGAACCTCCGATGAACAGTGCCTTAAAAATGCTGATTGCTCTTGTCGGCGGTTTTTTTGGATTGCTGATTATTGCCAGTGCCATGAACACAAACAATTACTATCTCAAGTCCGCTGACAATGCGGTTGAAATCTGGCAGGGTAAATTTTCACCGACCGGTGAAAAACTGGTAATGAGTGTACCGGGTGCGGTCATCAACGAACCGATTAAATCGGTTTATGCCAAAAAAGAAGCACTGGTTCCTGCGTTCGATTATTATATCGGCAAAGCTGAAGCACTTTCCAAAGTTAGAGGCGTTCTGGATTTTGATTCCATTAAATCTAACCTATACAAGGCCATTAAATTTGCACCGACTATGCATTATAAAAAAGAGGCAAAGACACGGCTTAATCAAATCAATTTTAAGTTCCTGGTTTACAAAGCAGATGTTGCTGCCGGGAAAAATACGGTTGAAGGATGCGAAGCAGCTTTAAAGAATCTTTTAAAGGCGACGCCCCTTGGTACGGATAAGGCCCAGAAGGAACTGCTGAATATAAAGACTGTAAAAATCAATAAAACGATAGCTGTTTTAAAAGCTAAAATCAAAGCTTTGCAACCAGCGGCAACCACAGATAAACATGCGATTGATAAAACAGCCCCAAAGAAGACTTCTCAGTGAGAAAAAAGAAAGCGGCTGAACTGAACCAGCAAAACATCATTAATCAATTTCGCTTGTGGATTAAAATATAAAAACCGGCGGCATACTTGAACAAGTATGCCGCCGGATTTTATTAAATTGTTGTAGCGTTCACAGGGCACCGCATCTGCTTTGTTCCCGGGCACTTGAAGTACTACAAGTACGTCTTCGTGCCCGGCGCCTCACATCTGCGGCACCCTGTAAACGCTTACAGGCCGATAGTTTATAAAAAATTGACAATTTCGACCCCGTGAATGGGTACAAATTGTTTGCATTGTAGGCATATCAGGCAGAAAAATTATAATCAAAAGACAATCCTTTTAATACAAAGTCCACCATCACCCTTTCGAGTTTTTCCATGTCAGTTTTTTTTTGAATCAGCATAAAATATAAAAGACTTCGTTCAAACAAACCAAACAGGAAAACAGAACCGATCTGAGCATCCTCAATATGAACGAATCCCCGTTTAATCGCTTTTTCCACCTGCTCTTCTATCAACTCTAGAAATAAGGCCAGCATGCCTTCATATATTTCTTTGAAAATACCGCCATTCCCGATTCCCTCTCTGAACAGGAGTTCTGCAACATCTAAGTTTCCATGATAGATCTGGAAAAGGTCCCTGACCACCTGATGCACGTTTTGCACTACTTCGTCTGAAGTATCACCGTCAAACATATGCTCGGTTCTTTCAACAAACTTTATTTGCACCTGATCAATGAAATCATTGCAGATTTCTCTGAAAATCTCTTCTTTTGATTTAAAATAATTATAAAAAGTACCCTGAGCAACGCCGGCGTCAGCAACGATATCCGACACCCGGGTCATCTGAAACCCCTTCTGCTGGAATATTCGAATGGCTGATTCAATCAAAGATATTTTTGTACTGGGCTCTCCCATAATAATTCTCCCGCTAATCTTTCATGACTGACATATCAGTCACTGACGGCTTCTTAAAAAAACCAAATGCTGCGTTGCGCTGCATCCTTCGCTACTTCAAAGTACAAAAAGTACTAATCATTGCACAGGATTTGCGCGCCTTGCCAAATTATATAGAACTGGTGAACTTTTATACTTTGCCGTCATCATCTGATCAAAAAAATTTGACTTATCTATTACATTCTAAATTATAGAACCAGCATATCCATTTTAATTAAGTTGATTCCAATGACCAAAATTTATGCAATCTTTGGCAGGCACGGTGGCCTGCCCTACGAGAGTTTACAACAAGCTCCGTAGAGTCGGCCACCGTGCCGACCAGTCGAATGGTGACTTAACTTAACCGAAGCAGAGAATCAGGTTATAGAATTCACCTTAAAATGACAACACTTAATGCAATAACGCCACGGTAAATTTGTTCTATTCAATTTGACTGGCGGGCACGGTGGCCCGCCCTACGGCAACACGCATCGTAGGGTCGGCCACCGTGCCGACCGTCAATGTGTCAACATTCCCATGGTTAACGGGCTTTACGGTCAGAACAAATTTACCCTGGCAATAACGCTTACCCGCTAACCGATAAACTCACGGGCCAGCGCCATATAGTCATTTGCTCCGTAACTGTTTTTCCGATAAAAGACAACCGGCTTTCCCTTGTCCGAGCTGGCAGGAATGGTTGTATTAACTCGGATGGGGGTATCAAACAGCAAATCTTTATACCGGTCATCAGATTTCAGTCTCTCCAGGATATCCCGGCTGATTCTGGTTCGCTGATCATAAAAAGTTGGAAGAATACCTGAAATCGCAATACCCGGATTTATGCCTTCCTTGATATCTTCTATTGTGTCAAACAGATCCTCTAACGCTTTATAAGCATAAGGGTGGGTCTGACAAGGGACCACAATCTCACCGGCTGCAGCAAACACATTAATCGTGAGCAATGAAAGACTCGGCGGCGTGTCCATAATAATGACATCATAAGCATCGGTGACTTTGGCAATGACTTCTTTAAGCCTGTTTTCACGGCCCTCTTCATCCACCAACTCAATTTCCGCTCCTGAAAGATCAATATGCGAGGGAATCAAATCAAGTTTATCCCATTGGGTCTGACAAATTGCATCCTGTACTTTGTATTCCCTGCCATTGGTAATCAGGTCATAAATACTGATGCTGTCATCTGTTGCATCAATCCCCAGTCCGTTTGTGGTATTATGCTGCGGATCCATATCAATAACCAGGACCCTTTGACCTTCAAGCGACAGAGCAGCACTGAGATTGACGACTGTTGCTGTCTTTCCGACACCGCCTTTTTCGTTTGCTATGGCAACAACACGCGCTTTCTGACCCATTGTTCCTCCTTCAAGATTTATTTAATTTTTCACCAAATTGCCGGATACTGCCGGATATCTCCGCCAGCGTTGCTGCAGAAGTCTGAAGCGAAACAGACAGCTGATCTTTGTCCACCTGATTTTTTACCATTGAACCGGTTAAGTGGGATAGGTCCTGAGTATAATCATGGAACCGTTCTATCAGCGCATCATGAATGCTGTCCGAAACCGCATCCACCAACTGAAAGATATATTGAAATTTAATATTTTCCTTATAATTCTTAAAATGAAAGATCAGACTCTCTTCTGTTTCTTTTTTCATGCGCTTTACCGCATCTTTTAACGCAGACATCGCATTGGCGGATTCATCTTTTACCGGTTGACGGAAAAGCCGTTTGACCTGCTTCATAAAATTATAAAACCCTAAACGCATAATGGCTTCCGTCTTAATCGCCGTGCTATAATTCATGGTAGCTGCAGCTGGCGGAAATTCCAGATTCTTCACCTGTTTTAATGTTTTTAAATCAATATCACCTGTTGGTTTCCGATAATCAGATGCCGTCCCCAGACCCAGACGCTCCATGGCCGCATTGTATTGTGTTAACGCATCATTTACCATCACTTCGTATGGTCCGGTGATAGTTTCAAAATACTCCTTAATTTTGGTCTCTTCATTTTTTACAAAACTGAAAATCTGCGGATTAATATTTTCCGCCATAAATGAATCAATGCCGTGTTTAAAATCCTGAAAAACCAGGTAGAGTGTGCTGGAAAACCCATCGGCTGCCACCCGGTCCTGATATTGATGAAGCGGCGTATTATAACTTTTGACAAAATCAAGCACACTGGGCAGTATTTCCCCATAGCGGGAATCAAAACAATGATCCACATCTGATCGGATTTCCCGCTTAATCTGTTGCACCGCACCCTCAAGTGTGCTTTTTACCATTGATTTCACACGATTGGTTTTCTTCTGCTGGGATTTAATTTTCTTCATCAGACGGGATGTCTCATCCGCGCCCTTGGCCAGGACATCCTGATTCACCCGAATCCAGTGATCAACACCGGAAGCAATCATTTTAAGCCGTTCGTAATGATTTTTAAACAGCAAAGCGTAACGCTGCCGGGTGACAACCTGACTCAATTTTGTATTAAACTCTTTTTCCTGTGCACGGGAAAAAGAGATAATCGCATCATCCCCTTCCCATTGCGCCAGCCGCTGTAAATCTTTGGGAGGCAGTGTTTCCTTATTCGCATTAAACAGGCTGAACAAACCGGAATACGCATAAACTTCCGGATCTGTTTTTATGATTGCCAGATCTTCTTTTACCTTTCCAATAAGAACCTGGAGTTCATCATAGGATTCATGTTCGGACAAATCACAGTTGACCACAAAAATAATATGATCGATGATCCCCATTTTTTTTATCATGGAAAGAAAATTAAGATCCGCCTGGCGAATACCGGTCCTGCTGCTGATCACATAAATTAAAAGATTTGCCTGAAGAAGATAGTCCTGGATCATTGCCATGTGCAGCGGATTCGGCGAGTCACTTCCCTGGCAATCTGCGATTTCAATATTATTTTCTATATCTCCGGAATCAATTTCCAGAGATATATCCTGCAAGTAAAAAGCCAGCACTTCATTGCCGGAAAAATCACGATGGGCTGAAAAATCCTTCCCTGAAAATTCGCAGGTTAGATCATCCGATGACAGAAAGTCCTTAACGCGATCATACCCTTTTAAATAGGATGACAAATATAAACTATTCAGATTTCTGGTGTCATTACTTAAAAGGTGCTGTGACGCAAGAGATCCCAGAGCCTGTTCCAGTTCTTCCCGGTCTGATTGTCTGCAAATGTCAAACGAATCTTTACTGGACCGCCAGTCCAGTGTGGGAAATAATACCAGGGATCGTTGAATATCTGCATTGACCTGATCCCATGATTTAAAATACAGCTTTGCCTTGAGCTGATCTCCCCGACAGGCCCTTGTTACCATTGAGGTTACAACGCCAGCACCTCTTTTAAGATAATCTCCGGCAAACAGCGAATTAATTAATGTGGATTTTCCGGATTTAATGGTTCCGATGACCGCAACACGAATTAATTCCTCGGACAATTGATTTTCAATGCTATGACATATATTTTGCCAGTTCTGAAAAGAATGCTGAGAGGTTTCCGGCATGTCATTGAGCCACCTCAAGAGCATTGAGATATTCTTATTTATATTTAAAAGTTCGGTTTTCAAGTCCGCATAAACGTTCATCAGCCATTTACTCCTAAACCGTTGGCTCCGAGATCCACAATTTCTTCCACGATCCTAAAGTCGCATTTATTACATTCTGAATAAAAATTGTCAAAAAGATTTGAATAATTTCACCAAACTATTAAGTTATTAAAAAAACAGATCCAACTTGTTAAATAAAGGATTTTATGATATATAAAAATAAATTTAAAAATATTAATAAAGGGGATCACGATTCATGTCAAAAAAACATCCTGAATGTCCATTATACAACCCATTAAACTGCAAAGAATATTATAATCCCAAACTCTGCGCGTTTGTGCGCAAAGACAAAGTCTGTCTTAAAAAGAAAAAGCCCAAACCTAAAAAACCAAGTACCAAAGAGACAGATGCAAAAGCAGCCGACGCCAAAGCAACGGATACGCAAACGACAGATGCAAAAACACCGGTAAAAGAATCTAAAGAATAATCACTCAAATAATTCATTTTGCCATAAATCCGAAATGGTATGCCAGACGATCAAACAAAATTAAATTCCATGCGGCTTGATGCCGAAACAATTTTTAACAGCGCCTTGTGCGCTGTTAATGCTTTTGGCGCAGTTAAAAAATATTGTCGCGTGGACAATAATACATTTTACATTGATCAAGTCCCTGTCAATTTAAGCCAATATAAGAATATATATATTATTGGTGCGGGAAAAGCGTCTGCTCATATGGGTGCTGCTATAGAAGAAATACTGGCAGAGAAAATTACAGATGGCATCCTCAATGTAAAATATGAACATACCGTCCCATTAAAAAAAATAAAACTGATTGAGGCCGGCCACCCGATACCCGACGAAAACGGTTGTGCCGGCGCTCAAAAAATACTTCATATTGCTCAACAGGCTACAAAAGATGACTTAATAATCTGCCTGATCTCCGGCGGCGGTTCCGCGCTGCTGCCCCTGCCCGCGCCACCGCTGACACTGGCAGATAAACAAACAACCATTCGCACACTCCTGTCCTGCGGCACACCTATAAATGAAATCAATGTATTGCGAAAACACATGTCCCTGATAAAAGGCGGGCGCCTTGCAGAAGCCGCCTGGCCGGCAACATTGGTCTCCCTGATCATATCAGATGTTGTGGGTAATCCGCTGGATATCATTGCATCCGGCCCCACTGTGGGAGATCCCGGTACATTCCGGGATTGTATGGATATCATCACCAAAGATAATATCTGCGACCGCATTCCTGCATCTGTTACTGAATTCATCCAAAACGGTATCAACGGCAACATACCTGAGACACAAAAACCCGGGACAAAAATATTTGATCAGACGATTAACATGATCATAGCAAGCAATACGGAGGCCTTGTCTGCTGCTAAAAAATCAGCAGAATCGAGGGGGTACAACACACTGATTCTCTCATCCATGATTGAGGGGGATACCCGGCAGGCAGCGCACCTGCATACCGCCATTGCAAAAGAAATCCACAAAACTGGCAATCCGGTTCCTTCACCAGCCTGTATCTTATCCGGCGGCGAGACTACGGTCAATTTAACGGGAACAGGAAAAGGCGGCAGAAACCAGGAGTTTGCCCTGGCATCAGCGGTTGATATTGCGGATGAAAACCGTATGGTTATTTTAAGCGGCGGAACAGACGGAACAGACGGTCCGACAAATGCGGCTGGTGCGGTGGTTGATTCCTGCACCATACAAAAAGCTAAAGTGCTGGCTTTAAATCCGGTTGATTTTCTTAAAAATAATGACAGCTACCATTTTTTCCAAAAAGCCGGGGGTCTGCTGATGACCGGCCCGACCGGCACCAATGTGATGGATTTACGAATTGTGCTTGTTAAATAGAAAAGCTTACATATCTTCTAAGAGTGCTTTTGCCTTATCATTCCAGTATTTATTTTTTGAGATTTCAGGAACCGCCTCTAAAAGGGATTTTGCCTCTTCTTTGGTTTCCCTGCTTTCCATTAACAATTCAGCATAGTATACATGGAATTGGACCGTGTACGGCAGCCCAAAAAATTCCGTTTTATAAAATTCCTGGTAATATTTCATTGCTAATTTTTTATCATTAAGGGGCCACGGAAGAATCGCCCAGAACCGGCCTAAAGCAGCGATGGGTCCGCCATGCTCATAATATTTGTCATACTTATAAGCCGCTTCAAAACTATTTTGGGCTTTACTCTTTAAACCCTCAAGAATTGCGGTTATAATGCTTATCGAGTCCGAATAAATGCCGACATTCATCCCATACCAGAAATGTCCCTCAACTCTCTTTGGATTTAATACAATGGCCTTTTCAGCATATGCCATCCCTTTTTTACCGTATAACCTGCAGATATCCTTCCAGTCTGCAAGGTACAACTCCTGGGCGTACATTCCGTAAAACCAGCAAGCCTTTGCGGCCATCCAGTTTGCCTTAAAACTGTTGGGGTCCTTTTTTAAGGCTTCCGTGCTCAGGGCAAGCACCTTTTTGTAATTTTCCAATCCTTCCTTTTCCATCATATCCTGAACCAGAACCAAATCCATAATTTCTTGAGCCTGAAGCAAAAGATCAGACGTTTTCTGAGTCACACCTTCCACGACTGTTTGGTTGACCACATGTTTGGCTTCCGCCTGGGGTAATACATCCTCGGCCCATAAATTAGGGGAACAAAGTACAACACCCAAAAAAAATACCAATAAATTTATGCCTAACTTTTTCATTCACTCGCCTCAGGTTTGAATGTCTAACAAAGAAATATCAATTTTCAATAAGCATGTAACTTTTTAGGTACTGTCAAAAAATTAACCCGAATTCTCGATTTATTGATAATTATGCGACAAAATCGAAAAAACGGGTTAATCGTGTTCAATAAATATTCAAAAATATTACATATCTTCTAAGAGTGCTTTTGCCTTATCATTCCAGTATTTCTTTTTTGTAAGTTTAGGAACCTGCTCCAAAAGAGTCTTTGCCTCTCTTTCTGTTGAGCTGTCTTCCATCAATAATTCAGCAATGTGTACATTTACCTGAGCCGTGTCCGGAATTGCAAAGAATTCGGTTTGCATATATTCCCGATAATATTCCAGTGATTTGTCTTCATCATTCAAAGGCCAGGGAAGAACAAACCAAAACCGGCCTAACGCTGCGATCGGACCAGCTTGTTCATATTTTTTATCAATTTTATATGCTGCTTCAAAGCTATTCTGTGTTTTATCTTTTAACCCTTCTTTAAGAGCAGTCACGATACTGGTTGCATCAGCATAGATACCGACATTCATCCCATACCAGTAATAACCGTCCGCCTTCTTGGGTTCCAGTGCAGTAGCTTTTTCAGCATATGCCATCCCTTTTTTGCCGTAAAGTTTGCAGGTATCTTTCCAGTCAGCAAGATCCAGTTCCTGGGTATCCATTCCGTATTTCCGGCAGGCTTGAGCTGCCATCCAGTTTGCCTTAAAGCTGTTGGGATCTGCCTTTACCGCTGCCATACAAAGATCAAGCGCTTTTTTATAGTTATCCAGCCCTTCCATATCGATGAGTTCGGCAGCAATCGTCAAATCGTCTTTGGGAGCAGGCGGAGGCTCGATCACAGGAACTTCAACTGCAGCAACCACTTCTTCAATAACCTCTTCAGGCTCTACGACAACGACATCTTCAACAACCCCATCAGATTCTACAGCGACTTCTTCAACAACCGCCACCGGCATCACCATATCAACCTCTTCCGTGATCACTTCCTCAGGTTCGGTCAGTGGCATACTCGATCTCTCGGTTGGATCTGTTCGAATTTCAGAATCACCAGCCCATAAATTTGATGTACATAAAAATAAAACTAAAACAAATGACATTAAAGTGCCTGCAAACTTTTTCATGCATTCTCCTCCGTTTTCCGTAGTAAAAATTCATTTATAGAGTACAACATGTTTCTTAAGCTGAACATTGATTATATATTCTTAATTTTTATATAGATTTAAAGACTGTTTATCAAGAAAAAAAAAGATTGGATTTATTTACCGGGGAATAAACAAAAAGGGCTTCGCCAAATATGGCTGAAGCCCTGAATATTTTTTTGGAGGCGGCATCCAGATTTGAACTGGAGAATAGCGGCTTTGCAGGCCGTTGCCTTACCACTTGGCTATGCCGCCAAAAAAAAATGGAGCGGGAAACGAGATTTGAACTCGCGACTTCG
>JAQIBZ010000186.1 GCA_027858815.1 Desulfobacteraceae bacterium | reverse complement strand
TTCCATTCGCCTCGTTCAAAGGATTCGAGAATTTCCTGTTCGTCTTTATCGAGTTTAATTTTACTCATTTTTTCCCCCTAAATAATCACGAGTGGCCTTGCGACTCGGAATTATTGTTTCACTGGTTTTACGCCAAGGGGATGACCACCGGCGCGCCCTGATAATTTTTGATTTCTACGGATACGTCATAGACTGCCTGAATTGTTTCCGGCGTAATGATGTCTGGCCCGCCAGCGGCAAACACGGACCCGCCTTTTAGAAAAATAAATTTGTCTGAATATCTCAGCGCCATGTTCAGGTTGTGCATGGTCATTACTGCCGACACATCATGCGTGGCAGCCACTTCACGGACGGTCTGAAGAATTTCGATCTGGTTTTTCAAATCCAGGCTGCTGGTGGGTTCATCTAAGAGTAGGACCTTGGGTTCCTGTACCAGCGCGCGGGCAATACTGACTTTCTGGAGTTCCCCGCCGCTGAGCTCATTAATGAAGCGAAGTGACAGATGCTCGAGATTCAGACGATGAATGGCGGCCTGGGTGATCAGTAAATCATGATCGGATATGCGCCAGACAATGTGGGGCCGCCGGCCAAGGAGAATTGCGTCAAAAACCGTGGTCCGTGAAGATTCGCTTTTCTGGGCCACATATCCCAACCGCCGGGCAATTTCCATAGGGCCCAGACTGAGAATGTTTTCACCTTCAATGGCAATGGTCCCGCTTTGGGGTTTTAGAATAGCGTTCATGCATTTGAGCAAAGTGGTTTTACCCACCCCGTTAGGCCCCAGGATTGCCACTACCTCGTGACAGGATATGTTGAAATGAATATTATCCAGCACCGGTATGCTTTTGTATTGAAACGATACCCCGTTGACTTGCAGCATCATCGGCCGGTCCCCCTGATAATAAGATAGATGAATACCGGAGCCCCCAGAAATGCTGTCAGGATAGACACCGGCAGGATATGCGGGGCCAGAATCATTCGGGCCGCGGTGTCTGCTGCCAGAAGGAGCAGTCCGCCGGCGATACATGTGCCGGGGAGCAGAAACCGGTAATCATCCCCGATCAGGCGCCGGACCATGTGCGGGCAGACCAGTCCGACAAAGCCGATAACCCCTAAAAAAGCCACGATAACGGCCGTCATGAACGAGGCGGCCAGCATTCCCCAGAGCCGGACATGCGATACGTGGACCCCCAGCCCTTTGGCCGTATCATCCCCGGCATCAATGGCATTATAATTCCAGCGGTTCCAAAACCCGTAGATGATCAGCCCGATCAACACCACAAACATCAGGCTGAGTTCGTTCCAGTTTGCCCGGCCCACATCTCCGAAAGTCCAGAAAACCATGGCGGCGAGTTGCACGTCATCGGCAAAATATTGCAGAAACATGGTGCCGGCGGTAAACAGGGACCCTAGGGCCACCCCGGTCAGTACCATGACTTCCGGAGAGGCTTGACGGATTCTTGAAATGGCAATGATGATGCCTGTGGCAACCAGGCTGGCAGTAAATGCCATAAGAGCAGTGGTATACGGGCTGGCGATCCCGGTCGTATCCATTCCGCTGATGTTTGTATTCCCCGAAAATATCATAACCGACAAGGCTGCGCCGAATGCGGCGGCGTGAGAAATACCCAGGGTGAACGGTGATCCCAGCGGGTTTCTTAAAATCGACTGCATCATGACCCCGGCAACCGCAAGTCCCGCACCGCCCACCACAGCAGTCAGTGCCTGGGGCATTCGGATATTCCAGATGATAATATGCCATTTTGTGTCCAATGCATTGCCGGTCAGTGCAGCAAGCAGTTCCGTCATCGGAACCCGGACGGCCCCTACGGAAATGGAAAACAGAAAGACAAGGCACAGAGCGATTAGTCCGCTAATAATAAAAAATATTTTGCGGCTGATGTGTGATTTATATTCTTTGGGTATTTGGGTATGAGATAAATGCATAGGTTATTATTTTACTCCAGTACCTTATCAAACACCATTCCGTCAAATGTCCTGTCTATTTGTTCAAATACCGGTGCGCCCACCAGGAACGTGAAAATCTCGTCTGCTTTTTTTTCCGCACAAATGTCTGAAAATTGGTCTGGATACAGGATTTTGCCGGTATAATAAGCGTTTGCCAGGGAGGCCCCGAAGTTCTGGGCATACCAGTTGTAAGGCATTACACCGTAAACCTTGCCCGAACGGACGGCTTGCAGGCAGCCATAGGCCGGGTCATTTTTCAGTTCAATCAGTGCGTTAAATTCAGAGGCAAACGCGATACTGGAAAGGTCTAAAAAAATGACTTGCGGGTCCCAGTCGATGATTTTCTCTTTGGCAATAGTGGCATGTGAAAGCGCGCCATAGGCTTTTCCCGGCTGGTACGCAACATTTTTGGCCTGAACAAACATAAACGGCGGATAGGTCGGTTCCGTGGACTGAAATCCATGGGGGCCTTTAAAGGCAATGCCGCCCACATAACAGGTTGCTTTTTGTGCTTGGCAAACAGATGCCACCCGACGTTTGAGATCCGCAATTGTTGACTCAAAGAAGTTGATGACCGCCTCCGCCCGGCCTGATTTTCCCAGGACTGTGCCCATGGTCCGAAGAGATTGGTATAAATCATTGCGGTAATTTGACAGATCCCCGTAGGCCAGGGCAATGACCGGTATTCCTGTTTTTTGCTGCAGTTCCGCCGGATTCAGGCCCATGGTGGTAAATGTTTTAAAAATGACCATGGGTTGCGGGTTCAGTGCGGCAATGAGTTCAAGATTGTCATTGCCCCGGAATTCGCCAAACAGGGGCAGGGCTTTGAATTCCGGATTGGCCATCGCATAGGGGCGGGGATCGGTTGCCGTTTCCCGCTTTTCCATGTCGTCAACCGCAATCACTTTGTCTTGCGCTTCCAGGTATGTAGTCAGCCGGAGGCATCCGGGACCGGAACAGATCATATGATCCACCGGCGCGGCGACTTTAAATACATTACCCATGGCATCTGTGATTGGGTGCTTCTGCTCCGGTGTATCCTGTGCAAAAATTACCGGGATCTGCATGAAACCAAAAAAGATAATCAGGCACGATAATAAAGAAATCCGGAAATTACGGCTTACAAACCTTTTTAACATGCGCCCGGATTTCCAAGACAGTCGCGGCAGACCCGCCCATTGTCTGTTTTGATCATTTTTGATCTCATGGTGGGCTCGCCGCAGATACCACAGGGGATTGATTTGTCGATACGGGCCTTTTCCGGCATTTCTAACTGCACCGATGACAGGTCAAATAATTCATCGTCATTCATGTTCAAAACATCCAGGCTGCGTAGACGGTGAAGTTCATAAAACCGTTTTTTTTGACTGTCATCAGCCGTACCGGCCATGACTTTTTGAAGCAGATTCATGTGTTCCTTGTCCGGTGAAAAAGCATCCGGCCGCATGGAGACGCGCACGCCTTTGCCGGATTCACGGCTGATAAAGGTAAAGACCATTTTGCCATGGTCATGATAAATAAAATTGCCTTTACCGAAGGTGCATCCGGTCATGACCTGTATGGCATCTACGCAGCAGGCATCGGTTTCCACAATGGCTACAAGCTCTTCATCTTCACTGCGATCGGCTTTTAATTTTTCCATTCCTGCGGTTGCGGCTTTATATCCAATGGACAGGCCGGGACACAGATGGCCGTGAAAATCGAGGCATTTTTTAAATTCTTCGTTTTTGAGTATTTCCTGGGCTGTCATTATAACCTCATTATTTTAAGTTAAAAGATGACTTCCGCGCCTATGCTAAAGCTCCTGCCCGGTGCCGGAAAGTCATATTCTTCTTCATAATCCGTATCAAATATATTTTCAACGCCTAGTGTGAGGAATCCGTCAAATCCTTTTTTCCAGACCGGATACCGGACCAGGCAGTTGACGGTTACAAACGCATCCAGCTTTTTTAATTCCGTGGGCGTTTTGCTGAAAACAGACGTACCATCCGGATTGGCATCACCGGTCAGCGGGTTGGTTACTAATTCATCAAGAAACGGTACGTTGCGTTCATCGACCCATTTAAAACTCAGGCGGGCCTTCATACCGTCTGTCTGTTTGTACGAAATGCCGCAGTTGAATTTTTTCTTCGGCAGTTCGGACAGCGAATCTGTTAAATCGTTGCTCGCATCCAACACATCCCCGGTCTTTTTCGTGTCCTGCCAGGTAAAATTGGCAAATCCGTAAATTTCGTTAAAAATTTTACCGTCAATATCTAATTCAATTCCTTTAAAATCCACCCGGTCGATATTATAAATCACCCGGCTGGGTGCGTATCCGAATATCCAGCGGATATAATCGTCCACCTGATATTGGTAGGCACTTAATTTTATGGTCACTTCCGGCAACGCCTGCCACTGGGTGCCGACTTCATATTCCATGGCATCTTCATAGGTTAATTCGTTGCGGACAACATCTGTCCGGTCATCTACTTCAGGCCGGTAGCCGGCATAATACCAGTAAAACGCCGGATTGTCCGGGTACCGGGTGGCGCGGGCGGCCCTGGCAAACAGGTTGAGCTTAGGCACCGGCCGGTACATGATCCCGGCTTTGGGCATCAGTACGGATTCGTTAAATCTGACTGTCTGCCGGTCAAATCCGGCGGGTTTGCCGTTGGTATAACCGGTGACCACATCCACCTCACGGTTTCCGTAATAATCGTCAAACCGCAGGCCCAGGTAAAGATCTACAAAGTCCGTTACCGCCCATTCATCATCCACATAGCCACCATGCCATTGAGTAGCGCTCCATTCATCCGTTCCCTCGCCCGGGAGTTTGGTGAAATAGTCTTGTCTGACAAAAGTATTGTCAGCGCCGCCGAATCCCAGGTAGTTACCATCTGCGCCGAACCCGATCATGTGACGGGCGATTGGCCAGCAAAATTTTGATACCCACCCCCATGACCGGTCCGGAGTGGCTTCGCGTTCCAGAATTTTTTGTCCCAGGTCTGCCGAATAGATGACATCTGTGCGGTCTTCATTGTTCAAATAAAGGGTAATCGTTGAACCCACCGCTCCCAGTTGTTTTACAGACATCAGATCGATTTCCGTCCGGATTTTATTAAAATAGCTGCCGTCACCGTGTCGGTCGCCGTTTGGAAACGTTATCCCCGGGCCGGTGAGATAGGTGCCGGCATGTTCCGGAAAATCTTTGTCATAATCCGCACTTGCCTCACGGTTTTCCACCGGCATGGCGTAATCTCCCTGCGTATGACGGATGGAGAACTGCAATTGCCCGTCATTGCCCCAGTCATGGTATAATCGTCCGTTGATGTCATAACGTTCGGCTTCGCTGTTTCTAAGATGCCCGTCTGTCCGGTTATAGCCCGCAGAAAAGACCGAACCAAACGGTCCTGACTGACCGGAAGCCGTTCCGTTGAAAGAAAATGTGTTATACCGTTTATAGCCGGTATAGATCTCGGCATGAAAAGTATCCTCCGGCGGGGCAGGGCACATATTGATGGTGCCACCCAAAGTGTTGCCGTATTTTGCCGAAAAACTGCCCTTGCCGATTTCAACCGCATCAAAATTACCGGTGGAAAGGGCGCTCCAGTCCACGAAAAATCCGCCCATGACCCCGGTGCCGTTTAAGGGGCGGCCATTGATCATTACCAGGGTTCGTTGTTCATCCAGTCCCCGGACGCGGACCTGGCTGCTTTTAGGGGTCAGGATGCCCCGTCGCTGGATATCAAGCCCTGGTGTTTCGTCTAAAATGTCGGGAATTGTTGAAATAACCGGTTTTTGAGCCTCCTTAACCGGCACTTCCTGTTTGCTTACTTCCGCAACAGGGATGTTTTTGCCTGTCACAATAATTTCATCCAGCTCATACGTACAATTTTCCGCCCGGACACAAACAGGTATCAATAATATAGTCAGCATGAAACCAATATGCATTTTCAATCGCTTCATCAAATCACAACTCCTTTTTCATCAATAGTCATTAGACAGGCGTTTATATTCAGGTCTTTCGCCCGGTTTTTAAATAGTGCCTGAACGAAAACCTGAAAATTTTTTCAAGTTCAAGGCGGGCGACCAAATTTTAAGACTGGTTTAACCACAGGAATACATGGAGTATTTTGAGGATTAAAATTTGAGCCCAACGCAGAAATTGGGAAAATTAGCGGTTTTCGGTCGGCCACTAAATAAAAAAAAGCCGGGAACGCATAGACTCTACAGAGTCCTTAAGCCTTCCCGGCTTTGATTGGATATATAATAACGATTGATAATTTAAAAAATTAAGTTGCAACTTCGTGTCGCAATTAAAAAAAGTATATTTATTCTACTGATTGATCAATTGTCAATTATTATTTTTGGTATTTTTTGGGAGAAGGTCCAGGCATTTTTGAATGTTCATTTCTCAAGTCAATCTTCCCTCCTCCATCCTCTGCAAAAATGTTGTACCTGTCTTGTTTTAATGTTATCCTCATTAATATTCTTTCCTGTTCTCAGCCGGTTATATTCTACGTCGTTGTTCCCTCTGATTCTATTATTGATGGATTCGCAAAAAAGTTAAAAACAGCTATTATAGTAACTATTTATCCGTTTTAGTTAAGTTGAATTAAATGTTTCAAAATTCAGGCAATCACCGGTCGGCACGGTGGCCGACCCTACGGAGTTTGTCGCAAAACCTCGTAGGGCAGGCCACCGTGCCTGCCTGTGATTGATATAGTCGATAACCGGGTCAGGTCAATTCTATGCTGGATTCCCGAATGCTCGGGAATGACGGAAAGGTAAAAGTCCGGAATTTACGCGTCAGCGTTTTATGAAAACGGATAACGTCCGGGATGAAAAAGAAACCGAAAGACGAAAAAATGAACGATTACCAAAATTTCCCCAAAAAATCTGTTGGCCTGCAATGGTATGCCAGAGGATTGCTGGCCCTATGGTCATGTCTTGTTATCGGGTCTTTGACGTGGAACATTATGATGACAAGGGAGGAAATCATATCGGCCGCACGAATTCAGGCGAGGGTTGCGTACGAAAAAGACATTATCTATCGCCGCTGGAACACAGGGCATGGCGGTGTATACGTGCCGGTGACCCGGGAAACAAAATCCAACCTTTATTTATCCGAGATTCCGGATCGGGATATTACCACACCGTCCGGCAAAGCACTGACGCTCATGAATCCGGCCTATATGACCCGGCAGGTGCATGAACTGGCGAAATCCGAATATGGTGTTTTAGGGCACATCACCAGCCTTGCCCCTATTCGTCCCCAAAATGCGGCGGACCCCTGGGAAACCCAAGCACTTCAGGCATTTGAACATGGAGAAAAGGAAGTTAGTGCGATTGGAACCATAAACGGACAAGAGTACATGCGCCTGATGCGGCCGTTAATGACGGAAAAAGGATGTTTGAAATGCCATGCGGCATACGGATCAAGAGAAGGAGAGATCCGGGGCGGCATTAGTGTTTCAGTTCCCATGGCGCCGTTCTGGGCCATTTATCATCATCATGCGCAGCGGATATGGATAGTCCATGGGCTTTTGTGGCTGATGGGACTTTTAGGGTTGATTTTCGGGTCGCGACGATTGACAAAAAGTGAGCAAGTTCGAATTTTTGCGGAAAGGTCGTTGAGAAAATCCTTCGGCCAACTTGAAGCAAAGGTTGAAGAACGAACTGCCGCGCTATCCGAAGCCAATAAAGAGTTGGAAAAAGAGATCGCAGAACGCAAACATGCGGAGGTCGAAGCCCAAAAGGCGCATCGGGACTGGAAAAATATTTTTCAGGCCATGGGGCATCCGGTGATGATCCTGGATCCCGGTCACAGAGTAATATCCGCCAATCGAGCCACAACAGAATTCACCGGCCAGCCTGAAAAAGAACTGATCGGTAAACGATGTTATGAAATCATGCACGGCACGAAAAAGCCCCCGGCAGGTTGCCCCATGCAGAAAATGATGGCTTCGGGTTGTAAGGAAACCGGTGAAATGGAGGTGGAATCTTTTGGTCGTACTTTTTTTGTGACTTGCACCCCGGTAAATGATCAGGAAGGAAAACTGCAAAAATGTATCCACATTGCCACCGACATCACCCAACAGAAGCAGGCCGAGGCGGAGCTGAGAAAACACCGGGATCAATTGGAAGATCTGGTACGGGAGCGGACTGAGGAACTGGAAGTTAAAAATGCGGAGCTCGAACGCATGAACAGGCTTTTCGTGGGCCGGGAGTTTCGGATCAAGGAGTTGAAAGAGAAGCTGAAAGAAGGTGAAATAAAGCATTTTAAAGAAAACGAATAACCCATAAGAGTCGGGATATGCCAAGTAAAAAAAACATCAGCCAGTTATACCGAATTATCATTATAGTTATTGCCTGCCTTCCCATCTTGGTGCTGGGAAGTATTTCAATACACCGTCAATATTCCGACTTTTTGAAGGAAAGTAAGGAGGTTAAAAAAGAATATGTCGCGGCGCAGGAGCGTATTGTCCGGCTGGAAGTCCAAAATGCATTGGCATATATTCAGTGGCGGCGGGAAACGGCAAATGTTTCTGAAAGCGATCTTCAAAAAGAGGTGCTGGAATGGCTATCCATGGAACGGTTTTCAAACAGGGGCCGTGAAGACGGAATTTTGTTTGCAAGGTCTTTTCAGGGGAAACTGTTAATGAGCGTCAGCACCCCGGAAATGGTCGGGAAAAATATTTCGGCTATGAAGGCCCCGGACGGTATTATTACCCATGATCTGTTTATGCGTGCAATCAGAAATCCGAACGGCGGATACGCGCAATATTCCTGGTATAACCCGGTGGAAAAAAAAGTCGGTCGTAAAAAATCATTTATTGCCGCAGTCCCGGACTGGCAGTGGTATATCGGCGCGGGTTTCTGGTATGATGATATCAACACGGTGATTGCCCAAAAGCGATCGGCATTAAAGGGAAAGGTGCAAGATTATGCGGCCGTGATGATTTTGTCCATGTTTTTTCTGTTTGTGGTTGTATTTTTAATCTCACGATCTCTATCTGAAAAAATGGAAAAAAGTTTTGAAGGGGTTTCCGAGTTTTTTAAAAAAGCCGTAACACAGACCGTAAAAATTGATCCCAAAGATATGCATTTTGCCGAGTTTGAAGAACTGGCGTACACAGCAAACCAGATGGTAGCAAAACGAAAGCAGGCCGAGGATGCGCTTGCCACTTGGCAAGTTGAACTCAGTCTTTTCAGGGCGCTGATCGATCATTCGTATGATGCTATTTTAATTATTTCACCGGAAGACGGGCATTTTTTAGACGCCAATGCCCGTGCCTGTGAGATGCTGGGATATACACGGAAAGAACTCCTGGGGATGGATGTAACGGGTATTGATGCCATGGCTGCCTTGCCGGAGGAGTTTTCCTGGGAGCGGCATGTGGAAGAACTCCGGCACATGCCCAATCTGGTGCTTGAAAGCGTTCACAAAAGAAAAGATGGCACTACGTTTCCGGTGGAGATCAATGTCCGGGTCATTTCGCTGGATGACGGTGAATATATGATATCTGTTGCCCGGGATATAACTGAAAGAAAAGCATCGGAAAAAGAACTTCAAAAATATCGGGAGAATCTGGAACGGCTTGTAGAGGAACGTACGGAAACACTGACGCGGAAAACAGCAGATCTTGAGCAGACCCAAAAGGCCCTGCAATATTTGCTGGAAGACTTAAATCTCAAAACCGACGAACTGGCGCAGGCCAATGTAAAATTCCGGGAACTCGACCAGCTAAAATCCATGTTCATTGCGTCCATGAGCCATGAGCTGCGCACCCCGCTCAACTCCATTATCGGTTTCACCGGGGTCATGCTCCAGGGCATGTCAGGGGAAATTAATAATGAACAGCGGGACCAGCTTCAGCGGGTGTATGGTTCCGGTAAACATTTGCTGGCTTTGATTACCGATGTGATTGATATATCCAAGATTGAGGCAAAAAAAACGGAAACATATGTGTCGGAATTTAATCTGGCGGAAGTGATCCAGGAGGCGGCGATTACGGTTCAGCCGGAAATCGAAAAAAAAGACCTGATGCTTGAGGTGACGATGCCGGCTGCCATACCGCTGAAAACAGACCGGCGCCGACTGTTTCAATGCATTCTTAATCTGCTGAGCAATGCCGTGAAGTATACGGAAAAAGGGACCATTTGTATTGAGACACACGTGCACGACGAGTTGCTGGACATCAGCGTAACCGATACCGGTATCGGCATTTCGGAACAGGATTTGCCGGTTTTGTTTCAATCGTTTGTGCGCCTGGAGTCGCATTTGAAGATTAAAGCGGGAGGCACCGGCCTGGGCTTGTATCTGATTCGGAAAATTGCCAGTGATCTTCTGGGCGGAACGGTTTCCGCCCAAAGCACTCTTGGGGAGGGGAGTACTTTTGTGCTGACAATACCGCAACGGGTTGATGATTCTGGATTGAGAGGGAAAGAATGATTAAAAGAATGTAGAAAAAATGAACATCGAACATCGAACGCCTAACATCGAATTAGTATCTGAACGAAAAGTTTATCAATTACACTTTTTCTGTCTTTGCGAGGGAGGTACGACCGAAGCAATCTCCTTATCGACAGGGGATTACTTCGTCGTTCGTTCCTCACTTCTCGTAATGACAATCCGGAATCAGAAATAGTCATTATTCGATGTTCAACGTTGGACGTTCATCTTTTCTATTTCGCATGCAACCTATGGATATTAAAATAATTTTTATGATTGACAGCCGATTATTTTGGGAATACGCTCATTGAAATTTGGTTGTTTTTGTAAACAATGTTTTTTTCTCAGCCTTGATGTATTTAAAAGGAGCGGTGATCAATGCAAAACGTTCTGGTCATTGAAGACAACGAAGACAACATGAAGTTGATTACCTTTATCCTTGAGAAAAACGGGTATCAGACGATCTCCGCTGAAACCGGTAAACAGGGGATCAACATGGCGATTTCGGAAAAACCGGGTTTAATCCTCTTAGACATTCAACTGCCGGATATAAACGGGCTGGACGTGCTCAAGATCATCCGGAATTCCGAATCAAATGGTAAAATTCCTATCATTGCCGTCACATCATTTGCCATGAGCGGGGACCGGGAACGACTGCTTGCCGCCGGGTGCAACGGATATATTGAAAAACCCATTAACCCGGAAACGTTTATTTCCGAAATCCGGCAGGTCACGGAAGGTATTCCATGAAATTTCTTATTGTCGACGACAACTCGAATGCAAGGATGTTACTTAAAGCCATTCTGACCGGCAACGGCCACAGCGTTGAACTCTCTGAAAACGGGGCACAGGCACTTGAAAAAGCTGCCGCATCTTTGCCGGATATGATCATTTCCGATATCCTTATGCCGGTGATGGACGGTTTCCAGCTATGCGAAAAAATAAGAGCGGACAAGGCGCTGCAGAATATACCGTTTGTTTTTTATACCGCCACATATACGGACTCCAAGGACGAAGCGTTTGCATTAAAAATCGGGGCTGACCGGTTTATTGTCAAGCCCGCGGAACCGGATGAATTCATGGAAATAATTCATGACGTGGTTCGAAACGTTCGTGAAACAAGTGTTAATAACGGCAAGCCAGGCCTAAACGGCGAAATGGAATTTTTCAAGCTTTACAATGAGCGGCTGGTGAACAAGCTTGAAAAGAAAATGCTCGATCTGGAAAAAGAGGTGGCAGAAAGAAAAACGACCGAGGAAAGATGCCGGATACTTGTGGACCATGCCGGGGATGCCATTTTTGTTGCCCAGAATGGCGGCATGCAAGTTCTCAATCCTGCCACGGTCCGGCTGACCGGTTATTCCGTCGAAGAATTGACCCGCATGCCGTTTGTCGATTTGATTCATCCGGAAGACCAAAAAGGCATTCAGGACGCTTATGACAAGAGTTTGAAAGGGGAAAAAGTGCCCGCCAAATCCGGTTTTCGGATGATTGCCAGGTCGGGAAAAATATCATGGGCGCAGATGAATTCCACCCGCATTACCTGGGAGAATCGGCCTGCGACTTTGAATTTCGTCAGGGATGTGACGAATTTGAGGAATACGGAAGAACAGTTGCGACAGGCCCAGAAAATGGAATCCATCGGCCGGCTGGCCGGCGGCGTGGCCCATGATTTCAACAACATGCTGAGCGTTATCACCGGATATGCTGAAATGGCAATGGAAAAGCTTAAAAAAACCGATCCGCTCCACAACGATATATCGGAAATTATAGACGCGGCCAATCGTTCCACCCATTTAACCCGTCAGCTTCTGGCATTTTCAAGAAAACAGATTATATCGCCCAAATTGTTATATATGAATACCGTTGTTTTAGATACGCTTAAGATGCTTCAGCGGATGACCGGCGAAAATATCGAGATTGTATTTAATGGCGGAGATCACTTGTGGAATATTTATATTGATCCGTCCCAGGTCGACCAGATTCTCGGCAATCTCATGGTGAATGCCAGGGATGCGATGAATGCAAAGGGTGTTGTCACCATAGAGACAAAAAATGTGGTGCTTGATGCAGCCTATTGCGCTGATTGGCCCGATGTTGTTCCCGGCGACTATGTGATGCTGTCAGTCAGCGATACCGGGAGCGGCATGGATAAAAAAATCATGGCGAATATTTTTGAGCCGTTTTTTACCTCAAAAGCCGTAGATGAAGGGACCGGGCTCGGGTTATCCACCATTTTCGGTATTGTAAAACAAAATAACGGGCACATTGACGTTTCCAGTGAGCCGGGCAAGGGATCTGTTTTCAGGATTTATATTCCCCGTTATACGGGAGATCTTCTGAAAAAAACGGAAACCGTTCCGGAAGATCTCCCCAAAAGAGGCGCTGAAACCATCATGGTCGTTGAAGATGAACCTCAGATCCTGAAGCTTGTTAAAGCAGCCCTTGAAAAGTATGGTTATTTTATGCTGACACCCCGGACGCCGGAAGAAGCCCTGCAAATTGCCCAAGAATACAGGAAAGAAATTCATCTGCTGATTACGGACGTGATAATGCCCGGTTTAAACGGAAAAGAGGTGGCGGAAAAAATCAAAGCCCTGATTCCCGGCATAAAAATATTGTTCATGTCCGGGTACACGAAAGATATTATTACGTGTCGTGAAAATCTTTCTGAAGAACTTCATTTTATCCAAAAGCCTTTTCACCTCAACCCCTTTGCCCGAAAAGTTCGGGAAATTCTGGACAGTGATAAAGGATGAAAAATTAATACGAAACGCGCCTTTTACGCCTTTATCTGTGAACCGTAGGGATTTTGCAATGGCAATTCGACAGGTGCTGAATGGTCAATAAAATAAAGGCATTAACAGGTTGCTGAAAAACGTCATGAGCGCAGTCAAGACAAGGCAAAATTCGACGAAAAGGCGGAGTTTATGACTATAATTGAGCATTTTGAGGAGAATTTTAACGCCGTATTGGCAAGCGCAATAGTTTTTCAACAGCCTGCTAAGAGGATTCTTTCCTGAAATTATCCGCACTAATATGGTAACGCCGCATGATCTGCTGAAGAGATTGACGCTCCAGGTCACATTCCCGGGCCGCCCGGGTAACATTGCCCCTTGTTTTTTTCAAAAGATTCCCGATATAAGCGGTGTTAAAGGCCTCTAATGTCGATTCCTTGGCCTTCTTATAGGCAAGGTTTCTGAAGAACTCCGGGTTGGGTGATTGTGCCGATGCTTTTTGCTTCCCGTTAAAACCAATATCTTCTGGCCTGATTTCATTCGACTTGGAAAACATGATTCCCTGTACCAGGACGTTTTCCAGTTCACGTATATTTCCTGTCCATGGAGCTGCCATAAACATATGCAGAAGATCGCCTGAAATTTCTTTGAGCGGGCGGTTAAGTTTTGAACAGTGTTTTTCCAGCAAATGGGTGGTGAGAAGCGGAATGTCCTCCCTTCGTTCTCTCAAGGGCGGCAATTTAATCGGAAGCACGTTTAACCGGTAGAAAAAATCCTCCCGGAATTCTCCCTTTGCGATTTTTTCTTTTAAATTCTGGTTGGTGGAAGCAATAATCCGGACATCCACCTTGATGGTGGTTGTATCCCCGAGCGGTTTGAATTCCTTTTCCTGTAATACCCGTAAAAGTTTGGTTTGAATGACGGGACTGATATCACCGATTTCATCTAAAAAAATGGATCCGTTGTGCGCCTCATGAAACATGCCCCTTTTGTTTCGGGTGGCGTGGGTGAAAGCCCCTTTGCGGTATCCGAACAGTTCGCTCTCAAGAATCTGTTCCGGTACGGTCGGGCAATTGACAGGTATATAAGGCGCTTTGGAGCGGGGGCTGAGCGCATGAACGGCGCGGGCCGTAAGATCCTTTCCGGTACCGGATTCACCGGTAATTAATACCGTCAAATCGGTATTGGCGACCATTCGAACGGTTTCAAAAACCCGCTGCATGGGAGGGCTTTCTCCCACAATATCTTGAAATATATTTGCGTTTTCACATGCTTTTTTCAGCCGTGAATTTTCTTTTAAGAGTGCGCTTCGTTCCAGTGCTTTTTCCAACTGGAGCACCAGTGAATTATGATCAAACGGTTTGGTAATAAAATCATAAGCACCGTTTTTCATGGCTTCTACCGCCAGATCAATACTGCCGAAGGCCGTCATTATAATAACCGTCACATCCGACGATTCCCGTTTAATGAGTTCCAGAAGTTCCAGTCCATCCATTCCCGGCATTTTGATATCCGCCAGGACCAGATCAAATCGATTGCTTGAAAGCATATTCAGCGCCATTTCCCCGGACGAAGCGGTTTCTACCCGGCAGTCCAGTGCAGGCTCAAGGCTCCGTTTCAGAAGCTGCTGCATATCCATTTCATCATCAACAACCAGGATCGATGCGATCATCTGTTACCTCCGGTATCTTTGGCGTCCGCAGGCAAAACAACTGTAAATGTCGTCCCTTTACCCGGCCGGCTTTCTACGGAAATGTGTCCCCCATGATTTTTGATTATACCATAACTGACGGACAACCCCAACCCTGTTCCTTCTCCGGTCGGTTTGGTTGTAAAAAAAGGATCAAATATACGTGACAGATTTTTCTTTTCAATGCCGTATCCCGTATCCGCAACTTTGATGATAACATCCCGGGTGTCCCGATTATACTCCGTTGCCAAATGGATGGTTCCTGATTTCCCCACCGCATGCGTTGCGTTTAAAATTAAATTCATCAGGACCTGCCGGGTCTTTTTTTCATTCAATGTAAGGGGCGGGGTGTTCATGTCATAGTCTTTTACTATTTCGATGTGATATAATTCCGAATGATGCTGAATAAAATTCAAAACCGCATCAACTATTTCATGAATCCTGACTGATTCTCTGGCCGTGGGTGAACTCCTGGCCACACTGAGCAGATCCTTTATAACGGCCTGGCAGTTTTTAACATGTTTTTCAATGGTTTTAAGGTCAGCATAACGCTCCTCGCCTTTTTTTGCATCTCTTATCAACAGCTGGGTATATCCAAGAATAATACCCAGCGGATTGTTTATTGCATGAGCAATTCCCGCTGACAGCTGTCCAATGGAAGCCAGCTTTTCCGTCTGGGCCATCTGGTTTTCAAGGAATCGTTTTTGTTCAATATCCTTTACCAGAAAATGAATAGGTGCGTCGTTTTCAGTAGGGGCATGGTCTACAGTTCCGCTCACAAGAGTCAGCATTTCACTGCCATCTGTACGTTTTAAGGTAACTTCATGATTTGGAACAAATCCTTTTTTCATAATTGATGAAATAATTGTTTCCCAGTCCGCCTTGTTTGAAAAAAAATCCTTAAATCTTTTTTGTTTTAAATCACTGGCCGTATCATTGAATCCAAGCATCTTGTAACCAGCCGGATTTATATCCATAATTAAGCTATCTCTTTCAGCAACCAGAATCATATCCCTGGATACTTCAAAAATCCGGCGGTATTTACTTTCAGAAACAGCTAAAGAAGCGGTCCTTTCGGCCACCAGTTTTTCAAGATTCTGGCTCAGGTATAAAAGTTCCTGGTGCGTTGACTGCAGTTTCTGTTTATCTTTTAAGACCTGTTGATGAATTTTCCAGATTCTTTCAAAAAAAAGTGTCACGGATGCGACAAAAACGAACATGATTGTATTGACCGCCCCGGTGTAAGGCCGGATAATGAACCACATCGATTCATTGCCGGAGTACAAAAAATGCCATTTCAGAATGTGTCCGATGGACCGGGACATGACAAAGGCGATAAATCCGCAGCAAATCCATAAAAGATAGATCCATATGACATTGGATTCATCACTTTTTTTCAGCTCAACAACTTTGCCCAGGCACACAAATGAAAGAATAATCATTAAAATTGAGCCGAAAAGATTGAAAAACCAAATAGGTAAAAACGGAAGGGTCATTGGCCGCCCTTTTCAGAAAGATCCAGGCTTTTAATGGGTGGCACCTTGGTTTGCGTATCATTTTCCGCCACAAGATGCGATAAACCAAGATTTAAAAAGAAAAGAGCCGGCACGCAAAACAGATAATCCAGTTGGGCCAGATAGTAAAATATTTCAAGGGCACGCATTCCGTTTGCCGCCTGAATACGGATATGTGTCAGGTCAATCAGGTCGACTTTGATAATACTTAGTTGCTCATCTAACAAATGAAGAAAAAATACGTCCATATTCCAGAGAATAAAAAAGAATGCCATATACTGAATGTACCGCCACCCGGTTTCTTTAACAAGTTGTCGGTGCCGCAGCCAGAGAATGAAAAACCCCATGGAAATCATGAAAAAAAGATGTGCCGATTGATGAACGTATATACCTTCGGACAAGTCGTGAATCTGGGTAGCACAGACAACATCCGGTGAGAAAGCCATCGCGGCGATTAGGAGAAAAAAAGGTCGGTGGAATTTATTTTTGAGAGGACTCATGGTTTTTATTTTTTTTATACTTATAATACAGACGCTCAGCTAAAAACCAGGCGAGGTAAACCAGCAGTATAGAGACTACATAACAGAATACCGCACCGATCACAATCACTTCACCATCATAGTTAACGAATTTGTAAATATATGCCTGCCCGAAATTCTTAGCCAGGTTTTCGGCCTTAAACGTTTCATTAACATATGCCAGCATCAGAAAAATCGGAAGATAGTTTGTCAGCAGGCTCCCTAACAGCCCCTCAAAAAAAAAATCATAATAAGCCGTGTTGAGCTTAGCCTGGTCGATATTCTTAGCGATTGCTTTGCCCTGGTCCTTATCTTTCACGCTCAGGGCTTCTTTTCGGAGATCAAGCCAGTAGTTGAAGTCTTTTTTTAATTCAACATATCGTTTTGTTTTATGAATTTTACTTAAAAATTTTGCCGCCGAAACCGTAGCAACAGCAACTGCCAGTATCATGACAGCGGGGCCCATTGAACTCAGGGGGGCCAACATAAAATCAATGCCTTGTGCAATATAATGCACAAGTGTCATTAATTTCAGCCATACAATATCTAATAATTCATTCATTTTGATCTGTCATAATTTCCAAGGGGGGAAGGACATAATCCTTCCCCCCCCTTGTTTAATTTGATAATTACGTTATATCTTATTTTAGATTATATCCAGTTATATCCAGATTTCAATTTTGAAAAATCGGAAAAACAGAAAAAACATAGTAATAGCCAAAATAATCTTCAATGTTTTTTCACTGAACATTTTCTGGGCCCGGCTGCCCAGCATTCCGCCGATAAACCCACCGATAATAATCGCAATCATCAACACCATATCCGGAAGATAATTATTAAGCAAATAACCAATAAATGAACCGATACTGGAAAAACAGGTTCCAATAAGTGAAATCGGTACCGCAACATACATGGGCAGCGCACCCAGTGTTGTCATGGCAGGCACCAGCATAAATCCGCCGCCAATACCGAAACTTCGGGAAACAACACCGATAGCAAGGCCCAAAATACCAAACAGCAAGGGGTTAATGGTAAACTCTTCTCCCCAGAACTTGAATCGATAATCGGTTATTCCGCTCTTTACCGGCTCAATCCTTCCCATTTCAACGGCTGTGCCGCTGGCTTTGGCCTTGGCAACCGCATCATTAAATTTTTGAGTCATGGCTTTAATATTTTTACGTTTTGCCATAACTTTGGGGGACAGTTCATAAAGGGTCCGGATGCCCATAATCACAACCAGAATGGCCAGCCATTCCTTATAAGTACTGATGGACAGATATTTGGTCACATATTGCCCCAGCCAGATGGAACCGATAAAGATTCCCACACCAAAAGAGAGTCCCACCGGCCATGCCACTCGTTTTTCCTTGACGGCATATCGATAGAAAGATCCAAGGGGTGAAAAGAGTGTCAGCGCGATGTTTGACGGACGAAGAACGTTTGCTGCATTAATACCGACGGGACCGGCAGTCTGAACAACCATCACCTGGAAAGCCGCCATCAGCATACCACCGGCCGCACCAATCATGGAAAAATAAATTCCTACCAGAATTGCACCAAGGACCACCCAGAGAGGATTCATATACCGTCCGCCCAGAGTCAGCCAAAATCCGTTGGATTTTACATTGTAGCTACCGGCTTTTGCATTATTCACATACACATCAAAACCGGTATCCGGCGGTGTATGGCGAAACGACAGAAAGGAAGCTTTAAATTTACCGGTTTGTTTATCCAGTTGAATGGATGTCCCTTTGTCCCAGTAATTCTGTGTCTTGTTGTAATCACCCAGAATGCTTCGGGCATTAATTGTCACCTTGCCAACCCTGGTTTTTTCTTTAACAATGGTCTCAATACCATATCCACTTTCATGGGCATACTTGAAGAAATCCCATTCGGCTTTTGTCTTGATGGTAGACAAAGCAGCTTTCGCTTCCGCATCAAGGGCATCGTATGATGCCAACTTGAACATAGTGGTTTTATAAAGTCCTCTTTTGCCTTTTTGCGTAAAAAATGACGGTCCGCCAAATTTCTTATCTGTTACACTACCAAACTTTTCAGGATTTGATGTCAGCATATAATACAGTGGGGGAATTGCCGTATCATTGGTAAACCCATTTTTTTCACCATCTTTTTTTAAGCGCTTAATTTCATGCACACCTTCCGTATCTTTGGGTGCAAAGGTTTTTTGGGCTGAAATTGCAATGTAAAGATCCTGACCGGGTTCGATGGTCCCTTCAATGGTCACCACATCACCGGCTTTGTATTCCGGCGCGGAAACAGTGGCTTGGGTGTTGCAAAAGCCAGTTCCGGCTGAAATAAAAACCAGTACAATAAATAATAACATAACTGACAGTAACGATTTTTTCATTAAATGACTCCTTTGGTTAATTTATAACAAAAAATGAATTTCGAGAGTTGCTGACTAATGCACCTCCTTATCTTTGAAAATTAAATAAATGGCATATCCTGAAATAAATATAGCAATCTATATGCCACCATCGTGCAAATGGATCGATTTTAGAAAAATTTTTAGACATATAGAATTATATCATTTAAATTCAATAATATATTTTAAAATAAGTAAAAATAAAAATACGCTTAATCTATTTTGGAAAGTGATTGTTGAAGTTGAATTTTGTGCAATAAAAAAATTGCGAAAATGATAGATTGGTATAATTTTCTTTTATTTCAAATATATATCTATCAGCAGTAAAAGAACATCAGTGCAATAAAAATTATGCATTTTTTTCTTTGCCGGTCTTCAATTTGACAAAATTTATTTTATTTTATTTTAAAAGTTACTTATTCATTTGATATTAAAGGGCATTTAGGAACATAAGGCTATTTAAAATAAGCATTAAAATACATCTGTAATGGTATGGAAATTGCAAATTAGAAATTTCGTTATGAACCGTGTCTCTGCCGGGTCGGATTCTTTTTGCGTTCGATATAATGGTGGATTTAACTGTTTCAGGCATTAAACGGAATAAAAAAACATGAAAGGAAATTAAAAAAAATGGAACCATCATTTTTTAAATCAAGGGCCTTGCGATATCAGTTTCTCTCCACCATGTATCGTGATGAAATACCGATGGAGCTGATTGCCGCCATGCAGCAGGACGAATTTCTTGATGGACTTTTAGAATCAGTAAAAGGCTGCGGGTTCATGGACCTCATGAGCGGTGCAGAGGGGATGCGTTTATATTTAAAAAGCGGAGATGCTGCAAAGCTATATAAGGAACTGAGTTATGATTATGCCGATTTATTTTTAAATGCCGGTCAGAATCCTGTTATGCCTTATGAATCCGTCCATGTGAGCAAAGAACCGGTTGTCATGCAGAAACCGGTCTTTGAACTGAGAGAATTTTTCCGAAAAGCGGGTGTTCACAAAAATCCGGACTTTAAAGATTTAGAAGAACACGTGGCAGTAGAAATGGAACTGCTTCGTTTTCTGCTGGAAAAAGGCAATGAAGATCTGTACAAAGATTTTTTCAAAAATAAATACCTCCAGTGGGTGCCTTCTTTTTGCGATCAACTGGCAACTTCTGCGCAGACAGAATTTTATCAGGCATTGGCCAATTTTACCCGGGGCGCGTTAATGTGTGAGAACATGCGAATTGACGGTTTTACCAGGGGCCAGGAAACCACTCAGAAATTAGTCGGAGCGGTCGGGGCATTAAATCTTAAACCGGCGTATTTCACCCTGTCCGAAGGCGCAACAGATCCGGAACCGGATAAATCAATACCAACGCATTGCTATACCTGTGGCGCGCTCTGCGGTATGACCGCCAAACTGAAAGACGGTATTCTCGTCAGTGCATCCGGTCTGCCCGGCGACCCTAAAGGCGGCGGCAGATTATGCCCCAAAGGCGGGTCAGCCCCCAAGCACCTGTACTCTCCTTACCGGCTTAAAGCCCCGTTGATCAAAGAGAATGGTCGTTTCCGGAAAGCCAGTTGGGATGAAGCTTTAGATAAGGTGGTGGAAGGAATTAAACGGATTGATTCTGATAAACTCGGATATTTCAGGGGCAATGATTTTGCCAACTGGATTCATGAGGCCCTTTTCGACCACCTGGGATGCCCTAAAACCACTCATCGCCCCATGTGTGACAATGCCAACCGCATGGCCAACGAACACAACTTAAACGATAAACGGCCCTGGATCAACTATCAGGAGTCCGATTATATTCTTCATTTTGGGATGAATGAGTTATCCACCTCTTATGGTCAGCGAAAAACTGCCGAATTGAAAGCGGCTATCAAAAGAGGTGCCAAACTTGTTGTATTTGACCCCAGAATGTCCGAGACAGCCGCTGCCGCCACAGAATGGATCACGATCAAACCCTCAACTGATGCTGCGGTTGCCATGGCCATGAGTTATGTAATTATTAAAAATGATCTTTTTGACAAGGATTTTGTAGAAAACTGGACCCATGGATTTGATACATTTAAAAAACGCGTCATGGGAGATGAAGACGGTATTGCCAGGACACCGGAATGGGCGGCGGCAATCAGCAGTGTTCCGGCTGAAACCATCGAACGAATTGCCATTGAATTTGCCAGCGCCAAAAAAAAGGGGGCGTTCTCATGGACCGGTCTTGCACAGGTTCCCAACGGCATGTACGGCACAGCCGCGCTTCAGGCTTTAAACGGTCTTTGCGGCACGTTTGACGCACCCGGAGGACCTTCTTTGCCATTTAAAAGAAAACTAAAACCTGCCTGGGGCAAAGGCCAGGAAAAACCGCCCAAGGGGTCTGCACCCAAGCTTGATAAGTTTGATATCTGGGCCGGATGGTCGCCGGCGCATCTTTTAGATGACGTTGAGGCTGGAAAGCTTAAAGGAATGATTATTTATTTTGGTGATCCCGTGCTGTCCTGGGGAAATCAGGCGTCCACTACGCAGGCCATTGAAAAAATGGAGTTTAAGGCCATTATCGATGCCTTTATGTGCAATAGCGCGTTGTTATGCGATGTTGTCCTGCCGGATGCCACCTGGTTGGAACAGAGCCAGATAAAACCGGATTGGATGTATGAGGCGTTCATCGGGTATTATGCAGAAGTCGTCAAACCCATGTATGATTGCCGGCCCATGTGGGAAATAACCATTCAACTGGCCCGGCGGTTGGATCTGGGTCAATACTTTCCCTGGAATGACATTGAAGATGCTTTTCGGAATCAAATGGCCGACACACCCTGGTCTTTTGATGAGCTCAAAGCCAAAGGCTTTATTGTTACCGACATCGCCGAATATTATAAATATAAAAAATGGGGAAGCATTAATCCCCCGGATGGCTATGGGTCATCAGGAAAAAGTATTACCGGCAAGTATAATTTTCTCAATCCTGTTGCTCAGGAAAAAGGCATTGACCCGTTGCCTGATTATAAAGAACCGGAAGCAGATCTTCAGCCGGATACAGACAACCCCTTTATTTTCGGTAATTTTCGGGTATTTGAACATGAACATTCGTCCACTTTCAGCAATTATCAGCTGATGAAATCATTTGGCACCAACACCTTATGGATAAACACCATAGATGCGCTCAAACGCGGCATTTCCGACGGCGATAAAGTAAAACTGACATCTCCCTGGGGTCAGGTGGAAATAACTGCACGGCCGACCTGGTTTATCATGCAGGGGGTTCTGGGTTCAGCCGGTGGTTTTGGCCATGTCCGAGGCCTTGAAGGCGATCCCAAGTATCCGCAGTTGGGCGGGGTTAATACGCCCAGTTGTCTTATGAAGCCCAACGCCTCTGATAAAGTCGGCGGTACCACGCTGCTCAAGTATATCAAAGCAAACGTTGAAAAAATCTAATAACGAAAGGAGGGGAAAAGTTTTTTCAGCTTATGTTTTCAAAAAATAATATATAAATAGTTTAATTTAATTAAAACAAGGAGGACCAGATGAAACACGGCTATTTTAAACTGATTTTAACAATAATTTTATTTTTGGCACTTGCGGGAACATCATACGCATTTGACTATACATTCCATGGTAAAATGTGGCAGACATTCGGCGTTACTGACAATGCCGCTGCCATGCCCCATTCCCAGAAAAGTGGTGCAACGGATTTTTTCAGCTATGCCGGAAACCTGAACGACAAGGGTATGAAAAGCGGAATGTACAATGTCATGAGCGAAAATGATCCGTCTGAATTCGGGTTGACTAAAGCACGCCTTCGGTTTGAAGGTAAAACCGATGACGGACTGGTCAAAATCGTTTACGGACTGGAGGTCGGAACGTATCAATGGGGTGACACCACTAATAAGTTTGGTCTTTCCGGTGACGGCGTCAACCAGGAAACCCGTTTTGCCTATGCTGAAGTGACCATGCCGGGCATCGGCGGAAAAGTTCGAGCCGGTCT
>JAQIBZ010000180.1 GCA_027858815.1 Desulfobacteraceae bacterium | reverse complement strand
TCAGACCAACAGTGCTCTCTGCTAAAATCCGTATTCCACAGAACACTTCAATCGCTATTCGGGATAATAGAAAACAACGGGAAGATGCTTCCCGTTTTTTTTTGTTTTGGTGATCTGATATAATCAGATTGGACGGAATCGTTTGTAATGTCAGGAAGCGCAGGCCGCCTGCCACATTTTCTGCAGGGCTTTTCGCCACTTTCTGTTTTCAAAGGCCTTTCCGCGCCAGCGGGCACCTTTTTTCATGGATGTCTCCAAAGCCAGCCAGCCGTTGACATAATCGAATGTTTCCCATTGATCGCCTGCTTTATAGATATATCCCGGATGCCCGGCTTCAATAATAATCCGGCCGCCCTTATCACGGTCAAACGTTTTCCAGTGTGCTCCGGCATAAAAAATAAACTCAATATCACGAAAATTCAACAGTGCCCGGGTGCCGGTATCATAATCAAATGATTTCCATTCTATTCCCGCGTAGTAGATAAATTTTGGCGATTTTAACCGGATCAGTGCGTCAAGTGCTTTTGCATCATCAAATGTTTTCCACGATCTGCCGGCCCTGAATATATAATCCGGATCATTGAAATCAATTAACGCATCAATCCCCTTGTTAAAGTCAAAAACAGACCAGTAGACGCCTGCTTTATATATATAGTCCTTTTCCTGCTGTTGGATAAAACTATCAATGGCTTTTTCATAATCAAATTTTTCTGCCTGTTGTTCAGCCTGCCAGATAACCTCTGCTGGCTGCTGTTCCATTTTTTCCATAATAAAATTCCCTTAGTCTATTGCGACTATCCGTCCAAAAGGCGGTTTTATGCGTCCAACACATTCCGGCGGAAGCGCCCACAATGTATGCCGATAGGGGGTCAACCGATCCATATCATAGACTTCACCGTCGGTAATCACTATTAGCGGTTCTTTTTTATCCTTCATAAAGGTATCAAACAGCGGCCCGAAAAAAGTAGCCGCATTGCCGGCAGTTTTTATATAGCGCCAGTCACCTTTTCGATAGAGGTACTCGCCATTCGGTTTATCGGTGGCAATAAATGTGTCATCCTTTTTTTCAGGAACAAATACCGCCTCGTCAATGCAGATCAGATGAACCGCATACCGCCCCAGAAGGGACTCAATCACCCCGAAAGCCCTTTCAATATTTTTCGGTTTTACCAGCATTGATCCTGAAACGTCTACAGCCACCGTAAGGGCAGGCTGCCTTTTGTAGAAACGTCCGGGCGCATAGATCCCTTCGTCAAAATAGCGCCGGTTAAAGCGTCTGGCGGATAAATCCCAGTCATCACCGCAAAGAACCTGATTTAAAAACCGTTTGACTACCTTATTAAAATTTTTGATTTTAGCCGGTCTTATTCGGCTGATCAATGATGATATATCCTGATAAAGTCTTTCCGCCCGACTGTTTTCGTCTCTTTCCGAAAAGCTGATGATTCTTTTTTTAAGTGCATCCATCGTATCATCCAGTGCTTTTTCCCTGAAAAAATGAACACCTGCGGGAAGCATGCTGCCAGAGGCGTTTTTAAAGATGACGCCGTCCGTATCATTAAAAAAGTCCGGGATGATTTCATCATCAGACGCTTTTTCTTTAAAGGAAAAATCAGGCATCTCAAATCGAGTGTCGATATTCAAACTGTTTTGCGATTTGTCAGTTACCTCGGTTATTTTTTCATCCTGGTTTGCTTCCAGCCACTCATAAACCTCTTCCCATGATGGATCATATCTACCGGATGGATCATATCTGCCGGATGGGTCATATCTGCTGCTGTTTTCAGTGTAAAATCTGTCAGGTACCAGCGGGAGACCGTCGGGCAGAATCACTTCCGGCTCATCTCTTAAATCCCTGCCAGCCCTGGAAAAAAAACGGTCTTTGTTTTCAAGTATATAGGAGTTAATCACCATATCCTGTGCAAGGTTCTGGAGCAGAATATCTTTGCCGGGTATTATCCTGTGATTGTGATTCAGCATCACATGCATCATCTCATGGGCGAGAAGGCCTGTCAGTTCGTCAGGACTAAATGCATCCGGAAAGGTATCATGATATCGCAGGACAAAGCCAGCCGTTGTAGTAACGAGTGAAAGCGTGGGGACGGTTTCATCTTCTTCAAAATGGACGGACTGGTAAAAGTAGGATGTAAATCTGCTTTTAACCCAGAGTTCGGAAAGGACCGTATCCCATTTCGCATGCACCGGCAAAATTCCTTCTAATCCGAATTCCTCACAGAATTAACTGTAAATACTCAACCAGCTACAAAAAACATTTAAACCACCCGTTCGCGATGCTCACTTGAGAACACAGAGATCACAGAGAAAAACCAATGACGCCTTTTCTCTGTGATCTCTGTGTTCTCTGTGGTTAAAAATACCATAGCTGCATAATTTTAATAAATTATAAAAAAAATGTGAGAAATTCGTGCTAAGTTTTTAAAAGTTTAGCAAAACGTTCTTTGAGTTCCCGGATCAGGGCTTCATCGTTCATTTTCTTTAACGCTTTGGGTATTTCTGTAAAAATGCCGCATTCTTTGATCAGAAAATAGAAAAAAGAAATTGAAATATCAGATCGTGAGCATCCGACAAAGGTCAGAAAGTTCGCCAGTTTTTCAAGGCCTGGATCAGGAAGCGGTCCGTTAGCCACCTCCTTTGTTTCTCTTATTACGGAAAGTGCGCCTGCCAGCGCCCATAAAAGATCCTCTGACGGCACTTTATTGTTTTTCAGGCGTGCCAGTCCCTCAGAACTGCCTGAAATAATATCAGCAGATGTCAGGGCTCTTGGGGTTGTATGCTGAAGTATAAAATCCCTTGCCGCAATCTTTCCGGTAAGGGCTGTAATAACCTTTTCAAGGGAGTTGCCGGCATGATCATTTAGATAGGTTGCCAGTGCATTCCCGTCTTTGAGGCCGTAGGCATGTTTGATGGCATTTGAAACCTGGTGCCATCCTCTGGGGTTCGGGTATACATTCTTCTCATCCCAGAGTTTTTCAGGAAAAAGTGAAATATAGCTGATGACCGCCGGATGGATATCTTCAGCAACTGCCCACCCAAGCCATTCTCCGACATCCGGCTTTAAGTGAAATATGGCCAGCCGGGCATCCAAGGCGGAATCATCAAATTCTGTAATGGTTGTATGATCCGCCTCACCCAGATTACCGGAAAGGACAATACCTGTATTCTCAGGTAGCTTATGTTCACCGCAGATTTTTTCTGTAATGATCTGAAACAGGGTCTGAATCACTGTGGGGTGTGCTCTGTTTGATTCATCCAGAAACCAGAGGATACCGTTATGCCCTTCCGGAACGGTTTCAGCCGGAATGAACCTGGGACGATAATACAGCATCTGTCTGTCAGAATGGTCCGGCACCGGGTAGCCGCCGAGATCGATATTTTCCTTAAAAGCAAGGCGTGTATCAATAAACTGAAAATTTTTGGCAGCGGCCACCTGTCTGACAATGTCAGATTTACCGGTTCCGGGATGCCCGACAATTTTAATGGCATAGTTGACCAGTGATCCGGCATCAAGATATTTATCAAGAATGTCTTCCAGCTGGCTGATGCTGACTTCTACCGGTTCTTTTATCATAACCTTAATGGCGTCGTTAAAAGGCTCATCTGCTGCGTTGCAATGGTTTTTCAGCTTTTCAATATACTGCATGTATTATTTCAATTCTGAAAAACCACTGCGCCTTGCATATGAGACTTTTTAACTTAGCCATCCTTATATCTTTTACAGTTTTATCAAACCATAATAAATTATGTGAATTTTTACCGTTGTTGCTCCTTAAAAATAAAAAAGGCGGGATTTAAAAAATCCCACCTTCTTTATCATCAATAAATAATCTTTTGTAAACTTAAACTATGGATTCATTGTATAGGCATCAACCAGTGAATAAACATGCTTGTTGAGCACTTTTTCAAAACGATCCATGTCGGCATTTGGTCGTTTGATCATTTTCAGGCATGCAGCCTGTTGTTTGTCATTAGTTGAGGGCTTGCTGTTTAGTTCCAGGCCGTAAGCGGCAAAATCACGAACCATGAAATCAAAAATCTGGTCAAGCAGGTCATCATCAATATTTTCCATGGCAGCGCTTTCTATGATCAGCTGACCATAGGCGATGATGGTAAAGATTTCACCTACACACAGGAGGAAATCAAAATCATTCATCATCTGTTCGCCAAGTTCCATGCCGGATACCATCAGAAATTCTTCATACGCCTTGATCTGTTCTTTGAAAATTTCAATGTTCGGTGTGTTTTTGGTGGCATATGTTTTGCGGAAATCGTGGAACTGGGTTTTGGCATAACCGCGTGTTTTCCCCTGTTTAAACAGATATTCATCATTCTCATTGCCGTTGAGTCTTCCAATTTCCGGAAACTCTTTAGGATTGAACATATAGCTGGGGATCAGTTTGGCGATCAGGGCCATGTTGACATGCCGGGTGCCTTCCAGTTTCGGAAAACCTCTGAGTTCCGTTACTGCCTGGCTGAAGTAGTTGTCTTTTTCAAAACCCTTGGCGGCTATGACGTCCCACAGCAGTTCGTGAACCACTTCACCCTGAATGGCGACTTTCATTTTCATGATCGGATTAAACAGCAGATACCGTTTGTCGTCTTCAGAAGCTGCCCGCATATAATCGGTGGCACGAAGCCCGAACAGTTTCATGGCTGCCAGACGTGCGAAAGAGTCAACAAACAGACGTTTTACATGAGGGAAGTCTGTAACATTTTTCCCGTACAGGTTACGGTGGGCTGCATGGTTTAATGATTCATAAAGCGAATGGGTAACAATACCGATGGCACCGGAACCAATGTTGAATTTGCAAATGTTAATGGTGTTGAGCATGTCATCCCAGGCTTTTGAACCACGGGAGGTAATGTCCGCATCGGTAATCGGATAATCATGAAGGGCAAATTCAGAAACATAGTTCTGGGCCCAAATGACATTCTGAACACATTCATATTTTTCATGAGCTGAATCGACAACAAAGAAGACATAATCATCTGTATCGGCAATTTTACCGAAAACTGTTACGATCCCGGCCTTGTTACCGTTACCGATGTAATATTTTGTACCACGGGCAAGATAGGTGCCGTCTTCCTGCGGATACAGTTTCATATCCGATGAATAAATATCTGCACCATGCTCTTTTTCAGACAGACCAAACGCACAAAGCGGATTTTCTTTCAGCTTTTCAGCGCACTTGTGCTTCATCTCTTCATTGTCCCCAAGAAAAACCGGATCAAGACCTAACGTCGACACATGATATGTATACCAGTAAGCACATCCGTAAAATCCGCAGATTTCAGAAAACTCAAACATTTTGTATGTGCTGTAATACTGATCATCCGGTCCGTAGCCTTTTGGAAGAAAAAGCGTTTCAAAAATACGTTCTTTTTTTATAAATTCGGTAAAATCATCAGTAAATTTGGCGGCAAACGTATCGTCTTTCATTTTTTTCATGCCCTTGCTCTCAAAAAAATCAATGGTTTTGAGCATGATTTCTTTGGAACGTTCGTCCGGGTAATTCCGGTCTGCGTATTTCTTGGGGTTTAACAGTAACATGAGCTTCTCCTTATTTTTTAAAATTAATAATAATTTTTAGAAATTGAATTCAGATGAAATATAGTTTGTGTACATACTATGTCCTGAATTAAAAAACAAATATTTTTTTTATGAATGAATAAATATATTGATATATCGATATTTTAGAGGTAGCGGGACATCTGCATCATCAAATCATGCTTCTTCATCCCTCCGGGCATACTGCCTTTCAGCTTGCCATTATCAAATATAAAGATAAACGGAACACTTAAAATTTAGTATTTTGCAGCCAGCATTTTATTCTGGTCAACGTTGAGCTTGCCGACCCGGATTTTTGTTTTGGCTTCTGCTGCAAATTCATCGATGATCGGGGAAACCTGAACACACGTGGGGCACCAGGGAGCCAATGCAAACAACAGAACGGGCAAGGGAGATTTCAGGACCCGGTCTTCAAAATTTGCATCACTGACCAATACAGGTTGGGGGACAAATAGTTCTTTTGTTTGAAGTTCAGCGTGGCATTTTCCGCATTTGGGACTTTCATTAATTTTATTTAGAGGATATGCAAGAACAATCGCAGCACAAGAACCATCCCCACAAATATCATGTTGACTGAAAATCTGGATTCGTATATTTTTTAAATGATTATGGTTCGTCTTGTGAATCGTGTCCGAGGTTTTTACGAGATGGTTCTTGTTTGTTTAAAACCATTAACCGGGGGAGAGGAAATATGAGCGCCAGCGAAAAGATCTGGAGAGACAACGATGGCGTCTGCCATGTTGAGGGAAAGGACAAAACAGCGGTTTTCGGGCTGATGGGATATGCCCATGGGAAAGACCGGGGAATGCAGATACTTTTAATGCGTATTCTGGGGCAGGGCCGTGCCTCTGAAATCCTTGACTCCAGTGGGTCACTGGATTACGGGAAAATATAAGAAAATTGACACAACAATTAATCAGGCAAAGTTGCCGTTTAAATAGTGGCTAAAATAAAAATATGGATGAACCAATCGACACATCACGTGAAGCCCGCCGAAAACGTCGGCGCCGGACAAAAGACCGGACCTGCCATTGCTGTGGTGAAATCGCCCCATTCTCCTGGACCTGCCGGTGCGGGTTTGCCATCTGCCAGGTATGTATGTATGAAAATGTCTGGGGGATGTCATGTAATGGAATTACCTGGGATTGCCCGGACTGCGGTGCTCAGAACGGGTTTGGGAATCAGTAGATTTATTCTTGATTGTTCGTCACTCTTATGTCAGTCAGTTTCATGCTGTTGCTGGGGCTTGCAATACCCTCTTGACATTTTCTATTTCATATGTACAATAAATTGTACAGGAGGTGCCAAATGAAAGCTATAACATATACAGCAGCAAGACAAAACCTTGCAAAAACAATGGAAAAAGTCTGTAACGACCATTCCCCGGTGATTGTAACACGTAAATCATCAAATTCGGTTGTCATCATGTCATTAGAAGACTTTGAAGCCCTTGAAGAAACGGCATATCTCTTACGTTCACCAAAAAATGCAAGACGATTGATCGAATCAATTGCCCAACTTGAAAACGGAAAAGGGACTGAACAGGAACTTGTAGAGTGAAGCTCATTTTCTCTGACCATGCTTGGGATGATTATCTTTATTGGCAAAAAACTGATAAAAAAATTCTTCGTCGTATCAATAATCTCATTAAAGATACCAAGCGAAATCCCTTCGATGGTTTAGGTAAACCTGAACCCTTAAAACATGTCCTTTCGGGTTATTGGTCCAGGAGAATAACAGACGAACATAGATTTGTTTATAAGGTTAATGAAAATGCTATCTTAATTGCCCAATTGCGTTACCACTATTGATCCCCCTCCATAGCCCCAATGCCGGGGATTTGCATCAGTCTCTAATACATTCAGCTTCACCAATGTAGATTGGCCATTCATAAAATTAACCTTTGGAAGCGGTTATATATGCCTCCTCCAATCTGTCCTCCACATACTGAATCGCTGCTTCATCAAATTCTTCCAGATCAAAACAAATGGCATCTCCACCCAGCAGGCCTTCGGGCACGAAGTCACCGGCTTCATCCGGGTCCGTGATCAGATCGCCGTAAAAGCAGACCGACAGCCAGCGGGGGGAATCTTCAATCACATCCAGCATGACAAACAATGGCTTGTCTGTCTGGTTTTCATGTTTTGCCCGCAATGAATAGGTGAGTCCTTCGCGGGGGACATATTCAAAAACAATTCCCGGCTTGGGGCTTAAAAAATCTTTTAAGCGGATAAAAATCTGCTTGTTTTTTTCCGGAGACTCCGGCCAGTCTTTAATAAAATTTTCAACTTCATTTAACACGTTGTTCATTTTTTCTCCCTAACAAAAATAAAGTTAATTTTTATGATGGCTCACGGTCATTTAGTTATGATTTCACAAATTGACTTTGGGCGTCAATATTTCATCAATAAACTTTTTATTTTGCCATCAGTTAAATGTCATGTGCGTATTCCATACCTGCCAAATTTTTCAAGCAGATGAATGCCCTGTTTTTATTAATTTTAACCGGCCCAGATAGGATCGCAGCCGAATTGTTTGATCCATCGTTCACGGTCGGATAAATATTTGTCTACTTCCTGCCGGCTAAATAAAAACTGGTATTTATTTATAGAGACAATGTTTTAAGTAAAAAAAAGATATCCAAATTTTCAAACAACGAAAATTAAAAATTTAACACCCGGAAAGTGTAAATTCAACCATAGAATTGAGCTAATGCTCAAAAAATGTGAGGTATAAAAAAAACTTGTGGGAGGCGTTGCAGAATTTACATGAATGACTGGATAAATTTCCGGATTTTTTTCTCTCCGGTATAAATTCCAAAATGCCCTTCGCATAAAATATCTGCATTCAGGGCAAGCATTTTTTTTAATGATGCCATATAGTCTTTGCGGTTGGATTTTAAATCGGAATCTAAAGGACCGTGGACATCCTGGGCGAACAACACCTTTTTGCCGTCAGACTCGGTAAGGAAAACAAGGGAGCCGGGGGAATGACCGGGCGTGTGGATGGCGATAATTTTTCTATCACCCAGCAGAATGTCGGCTTGCTTGCCGGAAATTTTCTGGTCGATCGTAAAGGGTTTGATGGTTGATCCATACCAACTGGCAGCCGTTACCGTGTTATTGCCGTTTTCAAGATATTGAGCGTCGAGTTTATGCGCCACGGTTTTACATGATAGATCCTTGCGGACATTTGCCGCGCCGCCGGTATGATCATAGTGGCAGTGAGTAATCAAAAGATATTCAATGGTTGCAGGATCTATATTGCATTCGGAAATATTTGCGTACAGACGGTCCAGACGGTTCCCGCAGCCTGCATCCACCAGAGCGGAATGTCCGTTAAAGCAGATCAGGTAGCTGGCTGCGTCTTCGGAAGCGGTATATCCGGCCCCGCCGACCTGAAAAATTTCTGATGTGATTTCAAGCTTCATATTCAGCCCGCTCGATAAGCTCCACCTGAATTTCTTTATTCAGCATGGTGAAATACGCATTGTATCCGGAAATCCGGACCATGAGGTGTTTGTAATTTTCCGGATTGGCCATGGCGTCTTTTAAGGTTTCCGATGTCACCACATTAAACTGAAGCTGCATGCCGCCCATGTCAAAGTATGTGTTCACGTATGAAGACATGATATCCACGCTTTTTTCCCGGGTGTCTTCCGGGCTTAAATTTAGTTTTACATTAAACGCGATATTATTGTCCATGCATTCCGGGTCCAGCTGGGCCACATCCCGGATATTATCTAAAAAGCTCTTGGAAGCGGCCGGATGCGGGGTCAGCCCCGGGGTAAATGCTTTTCCGTAAAGACGGCCCGAAGGCAGGGCCCCGGAAAGCGATCCGTAAGCCACATGCTGAGACATGGACCAGAATCCGGTGGTGTATTTTCCGCCCCGAAAATTGGTCTGACCGTGGTGAATGTCATGGACCATGTGCGTAATCCGGTTGGCCATGTTAATGACCGCCGGATCACCGGACCCGAATTTGGGAACTTTGTTCATGATCATGGCATGTAGCGGAGCATCGGTTTCAAAATTTGTGTCAATGGCTGATTTAAGTTTTGTAAATGTGACTGCTTTTTGTTCAAACACCAGCTGTTTGATTGCCGTCATGGAGTCAATCACATCGGCCAGGCCGATATTGGATGTGCCGGACGTGTTGTATCGTGCACCGCCTCGGGTGATATCTGCCGCATTTTCAATAGATCCTGCGATCATGGACGATAACAGCGGAGTGGGGCGGTAGGCCACATGGGCTTCGGCCAGCAAATTGTTAAATTCAATGGCCTGGCAGGTTAAATATTTTGTTTGTGCCGCATAGGCATTAAAAAAATCATCAAATGATTGAAAATCATTATTTTCAATGCTGCCGGTTTTGGGACCCGGGTCCCAATTCATCAGCGGATGGGTTCCGTTGTTTAATGCCATTTCAAGCGGTGCGACCATGTTAAATAAAATTGAACCGGTATGGCCCATGTGTTTTCCGGAAATAGTCGGTTCAACACACCCGGTGGCAGACCAGTCGCGCATATCTTCAATCGGGTAATTATGCTGCTTGAGCGCTTTAAATACGGCCTTGTCATTGTGCATGGACGGGGTGCCGGCAGTGATGATGTTTACTTCGCACAACCGTTTCAGAAAGGTCTCGGAGTTGACATCCGAATGAAACCGGGCGTTGACGTTCACATCACGCAGACCGAGCATTTCGGCTGCTTTTAACATGATATAGGTCATGTCATTAACCGCATCTTTGCCGTCCGGTGTCATGCCCCCGATGGTGAGCGCCTGGGTGGAAGATGCGCCCCCGAACAGATAATTGCCGATATCCGGTGACAGGGGCAGGTGGTCGGAAAATCGTAAAAACAGGCTGCCGATCAATTCAATGGCAGTTTTAATATATTCTGCTTTTTTCTCTTTTGTTTTCATTTTTTCCATATCTGCGATAAAATACGGTTGCAGCAGCTGATCCAGGCGTCCTAAAGAAAATCCGGTATTGGCATTTTCAAGGTTTAACGCGATCCAGGAGATATTCAGCAGGTTGACTGCTTCATCTAAGGTTTGCGGCGGAAGCATGGGAACTTTGCTACAGATATTTGCCAAACGGATGAGTTCTTTTTGTCGTTTTAAATTGGTTTCTGATTTGGCCTGATGCGTGGCGGTTTTTGAAAGGTTGTGCGCATACGCATCAAGTCCTTCAAGGGTGAGTTTCATGGATTCAAGGGAAAGGATCTGGGCTTTTGACAAATCTTTTTTATCCAGTTGACGGGCGATGTCCTCTGTGATCCCGGAACTTCCCTTTGACAGCAGGGTTTTAAAATCCGGGATAGTATGGGAAATGCCCACGGATTTCCAGACAAAATAGGCAACCCAACGTTCTTCAATGCGCTGGCAATGGGGATAATCATAATGGGTACGGACAAATTCCCGGAAATTTCGTTTGGCCCAGAAGGGGAAGATATCATTGTGCAGTTTTGCTGCGGTTTCATCTGAAATGGCATAGGGATTTAAAATACGCTTATCAATGGATCCCAGCTCTCCCCAGACCATGACGCCCTGGGCATCCGGGTACACAATCACGCCAATGGTGTCATTGATGGTGGTGGTTCCGGCGATCAGGTCGTTTTTGCGGATAATCGGTTTTTTATTTTCCATCAGATATTTAAATGCCAGGGCCTGCCTGAGTTCCGGCACCCACTCTTTTCCGGTGCTGTCTTTTTCAAACCCGTTTTCTCTGTACCATTGGGTCAGAAGCTCAGCACGTTCCGCACTTATTTCCGGTTTAATGTTAAAATAGTCATCATGAAATTTTTCAAGTCGCGGGAAATCCGTTAAACCGAATTCAGACAGAAAAGGATCGGGCAAGCAGACAACCCCGGCATCTTTATGCTGGTCAGATTCCGAAGCTTTCATGCGGTAATGGCGTCTGTTGACAAGGTCTTGTGAAAGTTGGGGTTTACATTGATCATAACGGTTTTTTCGTTCAGATATGTCTGATTGGTGTGCCTTTTCAAGCATTTTCTGGTGCTTGCCGCCCATGAGCAGGGAAACATAATAGTTAAACAGCTGAAGGTAGGCCAGGTTGCCGTCAAGGATCATCCGGTTTTTTAAAATCAGCCCGAGGACTTCATTCGGCGTGACCTGCAGCATTTCTAAGAGTGCTTTTTCATCTGAAAAGCGTAAAATGACATCCACGTCTTCATCAATTTTTCGGATTACAGACATTCTCCCGTTATGAAATACCGCTGTCTGGCGGATGCTGTCAGTATCGGTTTGAAATCCGATTTTAAAATTGATCCATCCGTCAGATCCTTTGAGATACGCGTTGAATTTTGCTCGTCGGTTAAAAAAAACTGCCATCAGTTGGAGGAGGAAGTGGGACAGGGAATTAAATACCAGGCTTTTTCCTTTGTGTTTAAAACTTTGGCCGGTAAAAAGTTTTACGGGTGTGACAAGAAGAGTGGACATGAGTTTTTGAATTTCCTGGGTGTTCATTTGCTCTCTCCTGTTGAAAAACTATTGCGCTTGACCCTACGGCGTTAAAACTGACGCTCAAAATGCTCATTTATAAATATAAACTCCGCTATTTCGCGTAAATTTTGCCTTGTAGTGCCTGCGCTCATGACTTTTTCAATGTGTTGTTGAAAGATTAGCCTCTTTTCCATTTCATGTGGGTAAAATTATTCATAGTTAGAATAGTAATATCTATGAAATTGGCAACCATTATCTTGATTCCCTTGGATTTCAAGCATGAAAATGATAAAAGCCAAT
>JAQIBZ010000163.1 GCA_027858815.1 Desulfobacteraceae bacterium | reverse complement strand
AACGCATATAGATGGCAATGAAAAAAGTTTCAAGTTCAAGGCGCGCAAAGCCTGAGGAGCGAGGCGTACGAATGTACGTTGAGTGACGAAGGCTGAAGCGTAACGCAGAAATTGAACTTTTTACGCCGCCATCAGTTGATTTCGCGAGTTTTGAGAAATGTCACCTCCGGCCACTGCTCAATACAAAAATTGAGCTGCCATTCACTGGTGGTCAGAAAGGACAAACAACCTTCCGCATCATGGGCCAGGTTGTTTTTATATTTTCTTTCAAATTCACCCATTTTTTTCTTGTTGTCACAGGCAATCCAACGGGCCACATTGAAATCTACCGGCTCATAAACGGCATCCACCCCATACTCTGCTTTCAGGCGGGCCATGGTTACGTCAAACTGCAAAATGCCGACAGCGCCCAGAATATAATAATTTCCTGCAATCGGTTTGAAAAACTGGACCGCTCCTTCTTCGGATAGCTGAATCAGTCCTTTCTGGAGCTGTTTGGCTTTGAGCGGATTTTTTAATATCACGCGCTGGAAATGTTCCGGTGCGAAATTGGGGATACCGGAAAATTTTAAGGGTTCTTTTTCGGAAAAGGTGTCTCCGATTTTAATAGTGCCATGGTTATGGATACCGATAATGTCGCCGGGAAAGGCTTCTTCCACATTTTCACGGTCCTGGGCCATGAATATGGTGGCATTGGCAAACGTGACCTCTTTTCCGATCCGGTGGTGAAACACCTTCATTCCCCGGCTGAATTTTCCGGAGCAGATCCGGACAAACGCGATCCGGTCCCGGTGGGCCGGGTCCATGTTGGCCTGTATTTTAAAGGCAAAGCCTGAAAAAGGGCGTTCATATGGCGAAACATCCCGGGAAACTGCTGCCCGTGGTGAAGGGTGGGGGGCCATTTCCACAAACGCATCCAGCATTTCCCGGACGCCGAAATTATTAATGGCGCTCCCGAAAAATACCGGTGTCTGGCCGCCGTTTAAGAAATGTTCCAGTTCAAACGGGTTGGCCGCCCCTTCAAGCAGTTCAATGTCATCGCGTAATTCATCCGCCTGGCTTCCCAGTAAGCCATCCAATGTCGGGTCGGACAGATCATTAATGATAACACCGGCATGGCCGAGTTTTTCCTGGCCGGGTTCAAATATGTGCAACTGTTTTTGAAAAAGATTGTAAACCCCTTTAAATCGTTTGCCCATGCCGATTGGCCAGGACATGGGGGTGCATTCAATCTGGAGTTTGTCTTCAATATCATCTAAAATTTCAAGGGGGGTTAAGCCTTCCCGGTCCAGTTTGTTGATGAATGTGATAATCGGTGTGTTGCGCATCCGGCAGACTTCCATGAGTTTTTCCGTCTGGGGTTCCACTCCTTTGCCGCTATCAATGACCATCAGGGCACTGTCAACTGCTGTGAGAACCCGGTAAGTATCTTCGGAAAAATCCTGATGCCCGGGCGTGTCCAGCAGGTTGATTTCAAAGTCCCGGTAATTGAATTTCATGACTGATGAGGTCACGGAAATCCCGCGTTCTTTTTCAATAGACATCCAGTCGCTGGTGGCATGTCGAGCGGCTTTTCTTGCCTTAACAGACCCGGCCTGCTGGATTGCCCCGCCGAAAAGCAGAATTTTTTCAGTTAAAGTGGTTTTACCGGCATCCGGATGGCTGATAATGCCGAACGTGCGTCTGCGGTTAACTTCTTTTTCGTAATAGCGGTCCATGTGGTTATGTATATAACTCCTGTAAGATTTAAAATTTATCAATACGTATTGCCTGGAACCATCTTCTGATCTTAAATGCGCAGATTTATTAAAAACGGCATGATTTTAACTGTCTTGAATAGTATGAGATATGTAAGAATATGGAATTCAGGACGATCATAGAAGATATTATTTCAGGAGACGAAACGTATCAATATTAATCAGGTTTGTAAAGTATATAGTTGTGGCAATGTATGCATCATTCGTGATATAGGATTACTGTATATAAGCAAATCCTTCTATAATCAAAGGAAATGGAAAAGCATATGGTACAAAAGTTTATAGACTCTTTCTCCCTGATCGGTGGTTTGAATGCGGTTTTGATCCTTGTGATCATTTTTATTCTTGATCGTATTGTTCTCGGGCCGAATCGAGAAAAAACAGGGGCGGATGTTCACCCATTGTTTGGAAAATATACAATTAATATGCCGAATTTTATGTGTTATCTTCGGTTCCCCTTAGGGGGCTGGATTTTTTGTGTTTTCTATTTCAACATGCTGCATAATGTTTTTGCCGCTTTTTCGTTTCATTTATGTTTTGCTCTGGTCTGCCTGTTGGATTCATTAGATGGTCGGTTTGCCAGAAAATGGAATGCCATCACCGAAGACGGCAAATCCCTTGATCCGGCGGCGGATAAGTGGGTGACCTTTTGTCTTGCAGTAACCGCTTATATGTTTGGGGAGTTCCGGTGGTGGGCACTTGGAATTGTGTTTGCAAGAGAAATCATCAGTATGCTCCAGCGCATGCGATTACGCCGCAAGGGTGAGGATGCCAGTGCCCGGTGGCTCGGAAAAATAAAAACCGGGGTCCAGTTCACGACGCTGTATATTATTTTGTTGCGGTCCGGTGTGCTACCGGAAACTGTCCTGATTGAGCCAATGGCCAAATCGCTGTTTGCAGCAAATTTTATTTTATGGGGAATTATCCTGCTGTCATTTTCCACCATTATTTCCGTCTTTCCCTATTTTAAGTCATTTTCCTATGTGAATGACTACACCAAATCCCAGTTTAAGGAATCCGACCGTGCCTGGTACATTGTCATGATTCCAAACCTTTTTACCATCGGTAATTATCTGTGCGGCGTGACAGCCGTTTTTTTTGCCATGCCTGAAATTGACGTGCACTACCGCTCGTTTATCTGCCTTTTCTGGGTGCTCGCTGCGGGAATGTGCGATGCTTTTGACGGTCCCCTGGCCCGGAAGCTGAAATCCCATTCCGATTTCGGTGCCTGTCTGGATTCCTCCACTGATTTATCAACGTTCGGACTGGCTACGGCGGTTATTATTTTTCTGAGATTCTCAGCAATTAAAGGCGGAAGTTCGTATCTGGGTATTACTCTTGCTCTTTTTTATTTTATTTATGTTCATCTGCGTCTGGCAAGATTCACTGTCAGCCTTCAGGCGAATGAAGATAAAAGTAAAAAGCAGGATTTTGAAGGCATGCCGTCACCGGCTGGTGCATGCGCTGCTCTGATGGCATTTACCTTTTTTGATAATATCTTTGTTCTCAGCATAGCTGTTATAGCAATTTCTTTATTGATGTACAGCAAACTGGATTTTATCAGTCATTCAAATGCCTTTTATGACCCATTCTATAAGTTTTTGATTATCCCTGTTGCGTTGGCGGGTTTTCTAATGTTTTTTGTTCTGATTTTTCAGCAGCCGTTTGTCACCTCGCATTTTGCCCG
>JAQIBZ010000065.1 GCA_027858815.1 Desulfobacteraceae bacterium | reverse complement strand
TTGGATAACCTGGGTGTTGTAAAATAACTGCAATCCTAACAATTTTTCCTTAAATCAGAGGGGATTCAAGCGTATATTTGATATCTTTTATGAGAATCAATAACTTTAACATGTCGCTGGACATAGGTTTAAATCCATGTCTTTCATAAAATTGTTTTGCATTATCATCCTTTGCATTTACAAAAACAGCTCTTGCTCCGATATGCTCAGAAATCAGTAAAGTCCTCAGAAAAGCATCCTTCAAGAGGGATACCCCTATTCTTTTCTTTTGATAATCACGGTCGACAGCTAACCTGGCGAGAACAACGACGGGTATCGGGTGCCTTGCCAATCCTTTTTTTATCCTTGAAGTCGATAGCTCATAATCCACAGATCCCATCGCAAGACTGTAATAGCCGATAGCTTTATGGTGATCACAAACGACAAAAGTCTTGGCGGCATTTGCCCTGCTGTTTATCAAAGCAAATTTTTTAAGCCATTCATTTAAGAATTCATTCCCGCAGTCAAAGTTCTCGGTCACATGATTTTCTGACAACGGCTGGGGAGCGGTTAGTCTTCCCACGGCGCTTTTTCCTTAAGAACCTTATTGAGTTGCGAATTATATTTAGCTGGCCCTTCGAGGGCTTCTTGAAACGCTATATAATCCTCTTCATTCAGGAAAAAGCTTGTTTGTTCCGCCAAAACCTGCTCTGAAGCTCGACAAACGGCTCGTAAGACAAAATCCGAGAGACTGGAATGAGCAGATTTTGCAGCTCGACTGATCAGTCTTTTTTGTGCTTCTGTGACCCGTACATTTAATCGATCATTTCGTGTTGCCATTTTATTTCTCCCATCTTATTGGTGATACCATTGTACACACATAAAAAACAATGTCAATTATTTCTCATAGGAAAAAAGTTGGGATTTTGATTCAATTGAATATGGAAAACAACGCTGGAATGAAAAAGCTATTTTTCAATTTTTTTCATTATTTAGTCATCTTTAAAACATCCATGACAAACAGACCCATTAATTGTCCATTTATTGGCTAAAAAAGGGGGTTGTTTTGACCATGCTAAATCGAGCCGCAGAAAAACATTTACATACCTGGTATCATAAAAAAAACAGAAAACCTCTGTTACTCAGCGGTGCGCGCCAGGTTGGCAAATCCACTATAGTGTGAACTGCCTCGGATATTGGATGAAGTCCGAATGAATAAAAAAAGCTAACGACAAGGAATTTATCTTCCAGCTTCTCTTATTTTTTCAGCTATCCAACAGTCCATTGATTTCAAACGGAGATAACTGGAAGATGATATCATTTACAGGTGTATTGCTGCAAAGATTCACCATAAAAAGAGGTTTGTGGTCAGGATAGGTTTTGTTGAACTTATAAAGACCTTTGAAATCAGAAGATTTGAGATTTTTTTTAAACTTTATTTCAACCGGTCGAATTTCACTCCCGTTATCTATGATCAAGTCCACTTCATCTTTATTTTTTGTACGCCAGAATTTAATATGGTCGGCTGAAACCCCTTTTTTAATCAGCTCGGAAATGACAAACCCTTCGAATAAAAACGGCATGTCGGATCGGAGCGCAACAGAATTGAAGTTGTTGATAAAATAATTTCTGACCCCGTTATCAGAAAAATATACTTTGGGCATTTTCACCAACTCCTTATTCCGATTAGTAAACCACGGGGAATGTACTGAAATGAGGAATGTCTCTTTTAAAATTTCAATGTAATTTTTTACCGTTTTTTCATCAATCCCGGCCACTTGAGCCATTTCACTATATTTGGCTTCCTTTCCGTTATTAACGGCTATATGCCGGATCAAGGTCTTGGCATGTTTGATCCGTTCCACCCGAAGGAAATCCACGAGATCCTTTTTAACATACAGATCAAAAATTGAAACCAGCACATCGGCTTTCTCTTTATCGCTTGAAAGCACAACCTCAGGGTATCCGCCATATATCAGGAATTTTTCAAGGGCCTGAAACACTTCCGGCATCAAATCAGTAAGATTATCTGAACGAATTTCCGGAAGGCGATCAATTTGTTGAATCAGATCGTCTTTTTCAATAAAATTCAGATATTCCGAAAAGCTTAACGGGTAAATATGAATGATTCGTTTGCGGCCTGCGAGGCTTTCTTGAACCTGCTCGTTAATGGCAAGGGATGAGGAACCGGATGCATATATTTTGATGTTTGAGTGGTGATCGTAAATATTCTTTAACACCCGGCTGATATCAGCATACCGCTGAAACTCATCCAAAAAAAGAATATATGGTTTTTTTTGTGAAGTCTTATACCCATTAAGTTTCAGTGTGTTGATACAGTTTTCGTAGGTGCTGACTTTTTCGTACATTGAATAAATATCAAGATCCAGGAACATGACGTCATGAGTTTTTTGAAAAGTTTCGTAGAGCTTTCTCATGAGCGTGGTTTTCCCCACCTGCCTGGCCCCTGTGAGGATGGTAATTTTATTGTTATCTTTCTGTTTTTCAAGAGCTGAGTATATCAGGCGTTCTTTATACATGTTTCACTTTGGTTATTCTTTTATGGGTTGTTATTCCGGAAAAGTCTATACTATTCCGGAAGTTAAGTCAATAAAATAGTAAATTCAATTTTGTATAGGTACTATCACCAATTCTTTAACAACATACAAGTCCTCACCAGATTCAACCAGTCGACTGGCGAACGAGTGACGACAAGTGTGAAAAGTAACTTTGAAACGCCGGTCTTCAATTCCTTCATTCAATTTCAGTTTATCCACAGCCCGATTAAAAGCATTCGACATTTGTATAATTTTATTGCCCTTCCGGTCAGGAAATACAATTGGATGAAGTCCGAATGAACAAAAAAAGCTAACAACAAGGAATTTATCTTTCAGCTTCTCTTATTTTTTGAGTTTAACTGTTGAAAAATTCGTTACGTTAATTGTAGAGGTTCAAGAACGGGATTGAAGCGTAACAAACAGTTTTCGTATTGTGTGAAAACCTCATCTGCCTTTAAACTCGGGATCTCGCTTTTCAAACATGGCAGATAATGCTTCCATATGGTCATCGGTGTGATGGCACAGAGCCTGACAGGCGGCTGACTGATCAAGTAATTGCCGAAGGGACGTTGTCTGACCTGCATAAAGCAGACGCTTGGCCATGCGAAGCGCTTCCGGTGGCTTGGCAGCTATTTTTCCAGCCAGTTCCAGTGCAGCATTCATTAATTGATCATGGGCGACCATATAGTTAACCAAACCGATGTCTGATGCTTTTTGTGCATCAATTACTTCCCCGGTAAAGGTCATTTCACAGGCCCGGGCCATTCCCACAGCCCGAGGAAGAAAATACGCCCCGCCGTCTCCCGGAATCAATCCAACGGAAAGAAACGTCTCACCAAATTTTGATCGTTCAGAAGCAATCCGCATATCACACATTAATGCCAGATCGCATCCGGCACCGATAGCCGGACCGTTGACTGCGGCAATGGTGGGTACGGCAACTTCATGAACAGCCAGGGGAATGCGTTGTATATTTTTGCGATAATTTTCCATCAGCCTGGCAGGGGTTCCGCCGAACATACCTTTTTTGGCAACCATATCCTTAACATTGCCGCCGGCTGAAAATGCCGGGTCTTTTGCTGTAACGATCATTACATTGATTGACATATCGTTGTTGACTATTTGGCAGACGGTTTCAATCTCTTCGATAATGTCAAGACTTGAAATCGCATTACGGATTTCCGGACGGTTTAACGTAAGCGTTGCAATACGGCCTTTCTTTTCAAACAGAATTTCATTAAAATTCATCCGTACCCTCCCGATTTATATAATAATTTGGTTATCCACTTCGCTCAAGTTAGGCCGTTTATCTTACAAAGGTTGCCTTTTTCTGTCATTGCGAGAGAGGAACGACCGAAGCAATTTCCTTGAAGACCGGGGGATTACTTCGTCGTTCGTTCCTCACGAATCGTAATGACTGCCAATATGTCGTAGGTAGTAGCATCAACTTAAACGAAGTGGATAACAGGTAAAATAATTATGAAGCCATCGAAAACCGCCATGCGCAATACCACTCTTCCGGATGAGCATCCGGCGGGCATCCGATACATTCTGTAGTAATCCGGTCATCAATGGATCTTGCAAAATAGGTATATTCTACCAGGCCGCCGGATTTGCAGGGATAATCATCTAAGCCTTTGCGCTTGCGTGCCGACTGGACACGACAGTCATTCATCTGAAAAACAAAACTGTCCGGGCCTTCATCGACAATCGATTGTACATTAATATTGGCGTATACCCGAAATCCCAATGCTTTTTTCAGGCCTTCGAGACCCGGGCGCTCCGGCATATCAAGAAATTGCTTAATACTCCAAGCCTCAAACGGTGAAAACTGTGCCCATGCCGAATCATTGCAGCGTTTGGCATCGTTCATACCATGCGCAAATTCCACTGCCTGAAACCAGACACCATCATTGACCAGCCAGTTAGCAGAAACACTGTCCATCAATTCCAGAAGAGACTTCCGGGATAAATTGGTTAAGGCTGCGGGCAAACCATTTTTCATTTCAAAACCGAGTGTTTTCGACAACCGGTTCATCTGAATTTTAAGACCCCGGGAGGTGGCTTCATTTAAAACAGTCAGCGCTTTTTCCATTCCCACCTGATGTTTAACTTCAGAAAACCAAAGAGAATAATGAATTACAATGCGCTGAAACAGGTTGACGATGTATTGGGCAAGTTCTTCATTGTTCAGGTCTTTGGGCGTTTCAGGCTTATCCGTCATGTGTGTTTCCTTAATTAATTTTTAAGAATTCAGATCTTTAAACGAAAATACCACTTCCCATAAATCCTGGTTGTCATTACACGGAGTGAGGAACGAACGACAAAGTAATCCCCTGTCGATAAGGAGATTGCTTCAGTCGTACCTTCTTCGCAATGACAGGATATTCATCATTGTGAGACTTTCCGTTCAACCACTAAATAGTTAATCCGTTTGCAGTTCTTCAATCCCGCTGTAAAATTCAAGCGCCTCCGGGTTCTTCAAAGCATCTTTGTTTAAAACCGGTTTGTTTTCAATCATTTTCTTGACCGCCAGCTCGACTTTTTTCATATTCAGCGTGTAAGGAATATCCGGTACTGCAATAATCTTTGCCGGCACATGCCGTGGAGACGCATTGGAACGAATCAGGGTTTTTATCTTCTGTTTTAATTCATCCGTCAATTCAATATCATCTGCCATCATCACGAATAAGATAACACGCACATCGCTATTCCAGCTCTGGCCGATAACAAGACTGTCTGCGATTTCATCTACCTGTTCGACCTGCCGATAAATTTCAGCCGTACCGATCCGGACACCGCCGGGATTCAAAGTCGTGTCCGAACGTCCGTAAATCTTAACACTCCCGCGATCATTGATTTCAATATAATCTCCATGACGCCAGATATTGGGATACACGTCGAAATAAGCATTATAATACTTTTTGCCTTCCGGATCATCCCAGAAATAAATCGGCATTGAAGGAAACGGCGCGGTACATACCAGTTCTCCCTGTTGGCCGATGACAGGCTTACCGTTGTCATCAAACGCTTCGACTTTCATACCCAAACCCCGACACTGCAGTTCACCGATAAAAACCGGGGCTGTGGGATTGCCCAGTGCAAAACAACCGTTTAAATCAGTGCCACCGGAAATTGAAGATAGCTGAAGGTCCAATTTTATGGCATCATAGACATATTCAAACCCTTCTTCCAACAAGGGTGATCCGGTGGAAAGAATTGTTTTTAAAGCACTTAAATCATATTTTTCTTTTGGACGCAGACCGGTATTTTTTAAAGCAGAAATATAACCGGCGCTGGTACCGAAGACGGTAATTTTTTCATCTTCCGCCAATTGCCACAAAATACCCGAATCCGGGAAAAACGGATTCCCGTCAAAAAGTACGACTGATGCGCCCACAGACAATGCGCTGGTCAGCCAGTTCCACATCATCCAGCCGCAGGTGGTAAAATAAAAAATCACATCATCACGTTTTAAATCCGTGTGAAGCAACAATTCCTTCATGTGATTAAGTAAGATACCGGAACTGCTCTGTACCATACATTTGGGCAGTCCCGTAGTTCCTGAAGAATACATGACATACAACGGATGATCCGGTGGGAGCTGTTCAAATTCAATCATTAAACCGGATTCAGCAGATTTAAAATCATCAAATATTTCAGCTTTTTTAATGACTTTAATATCCGGCTGTTCAGATATATACGGCACCACCACCATTTTTTCTACAGACGGAAGCTGTTTAACGATTTCAGAAATCCGCTGCAAGGAATCCATGGCCTTGCCCTTAAACCAGTATCCGTCTGCGGTAAACAGGACTTTTGGGGCAATCTGACCGAACCGGTCCATCACCCCCTTGATGCCGAAATCCGGTGAACATGAGGACCATGTTGCGCCTATACTGGTAGCTGCCAGCATGGCAATAATGGACTGGGGCATATTCGGCATAAACCCCACCACACGGTCACCAGTCCGAACACCCATTTTTTTTAATGATGCAGCAACACGGGCCACTTCATCATAGAGTTCGGCGTAAGTGATTCGGATCGTGGGATTTGATTCTCCCTTAAAAATGAGCGCAACACGGTCATCTTTATATCGAAGCAGGTTTTCAGCAAAATTAAGACGCGCACCTTCAAACCATTTATTGCCGGGCATGGTTTCAGCTTGGTCCAGCACCCGGTCGTACGTTTTTGAATATCTGATTTCAGCAAAATCCCACATGCACGCCCAGAAATCGGAAATATGATTGACTGACCACTCATAGAGTTCAGCATAATTATTTAAATTCAACTTAAAACGATCATTGGCAAATTGTATGAACCGGGTCATGTTGGATTGGGTGATTCTTTCTTCAGATGGCTGCCAGAGCATCTTGGACATGATTCTTGATCCTTATTTTTGCATGTTAAAAGTCAATGCCATTAACTTAAGAGGTTTCACTGTAGGGGAAGGGTTTACCCCCTCCCGCAGCAGCATGACGACCCATAACGGGAGGGGATAAACCCCTCCCCTACGCTTAATGGCATTGTGTTAAAAGTGACTATGACCGTCCCGTCAACTCTTTCGGAATACGACCGGAATGCGCACACTCTGAACGCAGGCGACGTCCTAATATTTTTTCCAGCATTTGTCCGGTTTTTAATACGCGATCTATATCAAGACCGGTATCAATACCCATTTCATCCATCATCACCACCATATCTTCGGTTGAGACCAAACCGGTAATCGTCGGGTCTTCATAATAGTAGGAGCCTGTCCCGGCTACCGGAACACCATCCACAAAGTTGGCTGGTTGCCCACCGGTTCCGCCAAGGGTGGATTCAAAATGCGTGATGCCGGCCTGAAGCGCTGCCAGTACATTAGCAAGTCCCCATCCTCGGGTCACATGAAAATGTGCAATATGTAATGCCGGGTCCGGAATGGCATTTAAAATCATGGAAAAGTATTTATAAACTTTATCAGGAGAAGCGGAACCATCATGATCTGCATGCTCGATATCATCGGCACCGATATCCAGCCACCGCTGAGTGAATTCTACTGCCTTCTTCAACTCGGTAGGCCCTTCAATGGGACATCCCCAAATCGTGCTGACTGTCCCACAAACCTTCATTCCGGCATCATGGGCTTTAGGGATATAAGCTTCACACATTTTCCAGTATTCTTCCAGCGAAAGTCCTGAATTTTTTTTATGATGGGATTCACTGGTAGAAACCATAAAAAGAATTCTGTCCGGGCCAGCCCCCTGCTTTTTTGCTTCAATGGCCCGATCCACCGCCCGTTCACGAATGGTGATTGCCGTTGTTTCAACATCATCTAACAAATGCTTTACTTTTCGGCTGTTATACAGTTTCTCATATAATTCATCCGCATCTTTAAATTGCGGCATGCCTTTGGGATTCCCAAAATTGGTGACTTCAAGACGTTTAAATCCTGCAAGAATCAATTCTTCAAGTCCCCATAATTTAGCGTCTGTAGAAATAAACTGTTCTTCATGCTGAAAACCGTCTCTGATGGTAATATCACCCAATACAACTTTTTTACGATACTTTAATTCAGCCATACACCCCCCTTTAATCAATTACGAATTACGAATTACGAATTAGGAATTAGGAATTATTGTAATTACTCATTCATATTTCCTTCTTTCATTGTTCGTTGAATACTTCCAATAATTTTCTGTAGCTCTATGCAATCATCAAGTAATGATACTGCCTGATTGCTATCAATATAATTACTGTCTCGTAAAAGCCTTATCCAGTAATGTGTTTCCCTCGCTTCTTTATAGGCGATACTTAATTTTGAGATAAAATCTTTTTTTGACTGGGCACCAATAGCCTCTTCAATATTGGCACCAATTGACGTACCACTTTTTAAAATCTGCCTGGATAAATCGTATTCATTATTTTCACTCTTTAAAAATTTATATAATTTAATTATTCGCAACGCGAAAACATAACTCTTCTTTTGAACAATATTGTCTTTTTTCACATTACTCCTGATTTTTGGTTTTTAATTCGTAATTCGTAATTCGTAATTCCCAATTTGTAATTAAAAACGTACGTTTCCAAATTTGGGTTCCCCAATGGGTTTTATCAGGCTGACTTCCAAAGCCATTGCCAGCCAGTCCCTGATTTCAGAAAATTTTAATACCCGGTCATTTAAAATCCGGGCGCCGCAGAAAAACGGGTGGGCTTCACCATCGTATTTATCCATCATCTTTTTGAAAAAAGCCTGTTTGTCTTCTTCCGTCATCGGTTTTCCTGTTAATTCACGCTTTCGTTCTTCAATAGACAGCAGGACGCCACCGGCGCTTCGGCCGCTCATCACGGATGTCCGGCCGCGCATGGTGGTAAACAAAAAATTCGGACGATACGCCCTGCCGCACATGCCGTAGTTGGCAGCCCCGTTATCCGGTCCGATGACCATCTGGATTCTCGGGACCTGGGCACAGGAAACAGACCGGACCATATCAGATCCATATTTGCCGATACCGTTATGTTCGGAATCGGATCCAACCATGTACCCGGGAGAGCCCTGTAAAAAGATAATGGGTATTTTCTCATGACTGCACCGGACAATCCATTCTGCGGCTTTGCGGGCTGCTTCTTCAAAGATTACGCCTATTTTATTGGACGCAATCACCCCCGTTGGTATCCCTTTTATCCGAATTTTCCCGGCCAGGATATTGTCACCTCGCCCCGGTGCGTAATGCTCTTTATACTCGATAAAATAACTGTCATCTGCGATGGTTTTTAAAATTGCCCGCCCATCCATTGTCTGGTTCGTGGAAGACGGCAAAAGGCCGTAAATATCATTGGGATCAACTAACGGCGGACGTTCTTCATACCGGTGCAGGTTCATTTTCTGAGGCGGTTCCAGAGAAAGGATTTCCCGCACCCGTTCGATGGCCTCATCCTGGTTCTGACAAAAATGATCTGCCCCGCCGGAAACATGGGT
>JAQIBZ010000048.1 GCA_027858815.1 Desulfobacteraceae bacterium | reverse complement strand
ATTTGGGATTACGCTCATGCCTGTCAATTTTAAGCGCTTCGTCTACCCAGTTTAAATGCGCCTCTTTAAGTATCCCTGCTGAGTCAAGTCCGATCTCTGCTTTGCCTTGTAAAGCAATTCCAACCAGCGGTTCCGGTCTCTGGCGAACTTAAGTAAAAATTCTTTTTTGTGGCAGCGGTGAGTTATGTGCCATACACATCCAAGTATATAATATCGCTTTGCACGTGGCATTTTTCACACTTTCCTTAGATCGCTGATTTTACCCCCCAAAATGTTAACCTAAGACGGCTTTGAAGCCTTAAAATTGGATCATTCATCACTATTACAGATTGTTACGTCGGCCCGACCCGTTTTTTCCTAGTTTTTTCTAGTTTTTTCCCTAAAAAAGCATAAATAGAATATTTTATCAGTGTATTATAAAATCACTCATGGAACTTTTACTCTAAATATTTAATTACACACAAAATTTCGGTGGTTCTGGTTTGCAATCCCTTTCTTTTCATTCGGAAAAGAACTTCGGGAACGCGTAAATAAATATCTCATAAAACCCTTTACTTCAAGATTTTTTCATTTTTAGGAGATATACTTATTTCGTCATAAGAAGGATTGATACTTGCCTCGAAAGCGTCAGTTTTTATTTCTTTTTCCATGTCTTTAACCATTTTATTTAAATCATCTGAATATCCTGAATATAAAAAACCAAATTTACTAAGTATAGAAAGCAAATCCTCGGGAAAGTTGTAACCGGAGACCGATTCTTCATCAAATATTAAGTATTGCTTAATTATATCATGTGGAGACCTATGGTCATCGACTCTTCTCTTTATAACATCAAATAGCTTTTCAATTCCGAAACTTCCAAACGGTTCAAGCTCTTCATAGTCTTCTCCATCTTCTTCCATTCTAATTATTATCTCTTTTTGATTACTTTCCGATTCTTGTGAGATCGTATTTTTGTCATCATTGTTTTGCCATTCCATATGTTCTCTCCTTTGTATATGGTTTTAAGACGTTTCGAAAACGACCGTTTTTGAGATATACGGATATTGACTTTTGAACTGTGTGATTTTGCAGGAATTGGTTCCCTACATCATCACCGGATAAACAGCTTACAAACAAGCTGATGTATCTTTCCGTAAGGCGGATAAATCAGTTTAGTGGCGTTAAGGCGGGGCTTGTAAAGCACCCCTTTTTCATTTGAAAAATTGATAAATCCTTCACGGCCGTGATATCTTCCCATTCCGGATTCCCCCACGCCGCCGAAAGGCAGATCATCCTGGGGGCAATGAATCAATACATCATTGACCACCGCTCCGCCGGAGCAGGTATTATTCAGGATATAGTCAACCTGCGGCCGGTCGTAACCAAAATAGTAAAGGGCCAGGGGCCGGGGTCGATGATTGATAAAATTTACAGCATCCTTGAGCGTATCGTAGGGGATCACCGGCAGTAACAATCCGAAAATTTCTTCCTGCATCACGCGCATGTCAGCAGTGACGTCGGTCAGAATATACAGCGGCATTTTACAGGTTTCTGAGAAATTCTCTTTCGCCGGGTTGACTTCAGTGATCTGGGCACCCCGTTGTCGGGCGTCTTCAAGGACTGAATAAATCCGTTGATGCTGGCGTTCATTGACAATACTGGTAAACTGGGGGTTGGCTTTTAATGACGAATACATTTTTGCTACACAGGACTCTATCGCAGGTATGAACGCCTGGACCTTTGTCCGGGGACACAGCACATAATCCGGTGCAATACAGGTCTGACCTGAATTCAGCATTTTGCCGAAGGCGATGCGTTCGGCCGCCTCATTCACCGGAGTGTCCGGGCCAATAATGGCCGGAGATTTCCCCCCCAATTCCAGGGTAACAGGCGTAAGGTTGTCTGACGCAGCCCTCATCACCTGACGCCCTGTTTTCGTGGAACCGGTGAACAAGAGATGGTTCCATGGTTTTTTGGCAAACGCGGTTCCCATCCCTTGGCTTCCGGAAATTACCGCCACATGATCTTCGCTAAACGTTTCGGAAATCATCTGCTGAAAAACACTTGCGGTTTTCGGTGTGGACATGCTCATCTTGATCATCACTCGGTTTCCGGCGCCAAGCGCGCAGGTGAGCGGGCCAACGGAAAGGTAAACCGGATAATTCCAGGGTACGATAATCCCCACCACCCCCAGCGGCTGATAAATGATTCTTGCTCGACCAGGCATAAACGGCAGACTGACTCGGCGCCGTGCAGGTTTCATCCAGCGTTTGATCCGCTTTGAAGTAAAATAAATCCCTTCTATGGAAGGAAAAAGTTCCGCCAAAAGAGTTTCATCCGCTGCCCGGCTGCCGAAGTCATCATTGACTGCCTGAACAATCCGGTCCTTGTAAGCAAGTAGTGCAGATTTCAATTGGTTCAAGTGCAGCCGCCGCTGAGCGGCTGTAGTCTCCGGATTTTTTAAAAACGCCATTTCCTGGGCCGCAAAAATCCGGTCCAAATCAGTAGGTGTCGGAATGTCCGCCGCCTGGTTTAATTTTTCCTGAATCGTATCTATTCCGTTTAGCATAATCTATCCACCCTTTGCTTAAATGGTTTGCCCTGAATCTAAAGGAATTAAATTTTTCAATTGATACGGCAGACGCCTTATATTCCGCAGTCAAAATATTTGGATCAAAAGCAGGATTAACCAGCCATTTTCTCCCGAAAATAAAAGGCCATGCAGATCATGCCGGGACTAGTCCACCACATTAAATCGCCCCAGAACGCAGACAAAGTTTCCATTTTGGGTTCCATTAAACATTCAGGGTATGCGAATTAAGGAATTTGCCTTTTAATCAATAGTAAAAAGAAAATATCCCAGCAGGTATTTTTTAGATGCCCGACTGTTTTTATTCTTTCTTAACTTCTGAAGTACTGTGGATAAACCCTTTCCTGCCTTGATAATTATTAATGCAACTGCCCAGGCCGACCAGTAGGGAGAGTCTGGCCAGTATAAAATTTGGCACTATCCCGCGTATAATCATCCCGATATAAATCTGCCATGGGATCACAACCAGGTGGCGCTGCTTTTTCAGTCCCTTTTCAACAATGCCTTTTGCAATCACATCGTGATCCTTAATCGGTGGTGAAATCAAGCGGCCCAACAAATTTAATGTAAACCCTTCAAACATGCCGGTGGCAATATTTCCAGGATGAACCGATGTGAATTTTACGCCATTTTTTTTTGCTGTCATGACTTCCAGGCGCAGTACATCGGTCAGCCCCCATACAGCCCATTTGGATGTAGTATAGGCAGCCAGGCCCGGTGCACTGGATATGGCAACCCCGGAAGAAACATTCACAATATGCCCTGAGTCCCGATCCATCATTTCCGGCAGGAATTCATGAATGCTGTAAAATAAGGCATTCACATTTACATCCATTTGTTTGACGGCATTTTCCACAGGCTGTTCCCAAAACATGCCATCTCGAACAAACCCGGCATTATTGATCAGGATGTCCACACGACCCATGTCTTTTCTTGCCTGTTCAGCCAGATCATGTGTGCGGTCCTTGTCTGAAACGTCACATACATAGGCAAAAATTTTGCCACCCATTGCTGTCAGTTCTTTTTCAGCAGTCATCAGTTCTTTTTCGCTCAGGTCCCAGATCGTCACATCACACCCTTCGCGGACCAGACGCCGGCAGGTTGCCAGACCGATTCCCATTGCCCCTCCGGTGACTATAGCTTTTTTCCCTGCTAATTTTGTCATAATAGTATCCTTTTTCCCATTCAACCGTTTTCAAAATAGTTGTCGACAGATACAGATTCGGCGAACAAATCGCCTTTGTATATTTTACTACTACCTGTGGCGATTCCTCTTGATACATTATATTTTAATTGATATTAACGGGTCTGTAAAATATTTCAGGTCATATTATGTCAAAAACATGTCATTTTACGGCGAAATTTAATCAATCATATGGGTTTTCAATATAAAAATCTTACGACAATCAACACTTGGGTATTTACCATCCTCCAAAATGTTGAAATATCAGGATTCAACTCTGAACAGGTTGCCGAGAAAGCTGGGCTGGATAACGAACTTTTGTCAAACCCGGATGCCAGAATCAAAATAGAGGATTTGGCCCATCTCTGGCAGGTCATCGTGGAAGAGACAGGTGATGAATGCTTCGGACTGAAAGCAGGCACAAACATTCTCCCGACAACATTTCATGCTCTCGGATTTGCCTTGATGGTCAGCAATAACCTGTTGGATGCTTTAAAACGTCTCCTTCGGTTTTATCAAATTATTAGCAATGCTATTGAAATAAAATCCGAATATTTTAAGAATACAATATCGTATTGTTTAAATCCATTCGATCATATGCCCCAGCCTGCAGATGAAGACATTGATATGGCGATGGCATCGATTGTTTCATTTGGCAGAATGCTGACAAACAGCGAATTAACTCCTGTCAAAGTTGAACTAAGGCGTAAAGCACCTGCAAACCCTCAAAAATTCTCGGAGCATTTTCGGTCACCGATTGTATTTTCTGCAGAAAAAAATCGGATTATTTTTAAGATAAAAGACATGGAAAAACCATTACCTTTTGCAAATGCTAAAATCGCAAAACGAAATGATCAGATTATCGTTGAGTATCTGGCACATTTCAGCAAAGATTTAATTACATATAAGGTTCATGAAAAATTAATTGACATTTTACCAATGGGTGAGTCCTCCATTGATATGCTGGCCCGTTCCATCGGTTTAAGCACAAGCAGCCTGCAGCGATGCCTTAAAAAAGAAAATGCATCTTATCGTGGTATTTTGAATGATATCCGTAGAAATCTTGCCGCAGATTATTTAAAGCAACCAACCCTTTCAATTATTGAAGTGGCTTTTCAGCTGGGATATTCTGACTCGAGCAATTTTACACGAGCTTTCAAGCGATGGTTCGGTATTTCTCCAAAAGAATACAGAAAAAAATATTATAGCAACAATAGGGGTCTGGTAAAAAATAAATTGTATTTATTTTTTTGTTAATTTGGACGCAGGGTATAGTTCCATGAAGGATTAATTTCGTGTCTCTCAATATTTAAATTTTCCAAATCCGTTTTTGAAG
>JAQIBZ010000045.1 GCA_027858815.1 Desulfobacteraceae bacterium | reverse complement strand
TCTCTGGATACCGGGTTCTATGGAAATCGGGCGGGGATAATCCCCGCACCCTACGGAAAAGATGGCCGAAACGATGATCAAGGCCAAGAAACCATTTTGCATAATCATTTTTTCCGCTTCGCTCAAGTTGAGTTTATTCTTTGGATTCCGGCTCTTGGTCGCTGCGCTCCCAGGCCGGAATGACGCAATGTGGCTTTTCGCTTGTTCACGTAATCAAGCAATTTTAAGGATAACTTAACCGAAGTGGATAACCAGGTAAAAAAAAGCTATGAAAAAATTTGTTTTATAATTTTGCTTGACTTCCAGCCATTATAAATCTAAATAATTTTTAATTACTCAAATGCTTTAAAAAGCAAAACAGGGAATCCTGTGAAATTCAGGAACGGACCCGCCGCTGTAATTGGGGATGAACGTCGCTTTATGCCACTGCAAAATTTTGCGGGAAGGCGCGACAAGTAAATTGATCCAAAAGTCAGAAGACCTGCTTGAGTAACTTGACTGTTTTTTCTCGGTAAAAAAAACATCATAAGATCTGAAGATAAAAAGGGAAATCTCAGGGTCGTTTTTATTGATCCGTGATTTTCCTTTTTTTGTTTGTATAAATTGGTTTTAAATTATTAAAATATTACTTAAGGAGTTTTTAATGAAACGTTTGATTTTTTTAGCTTTTTTATTTTGCTCGATAGTTGCCATCGCCGGTGGTGTGAATGCGCAAACAGCAGATTTTGAAGATTTGACTCTGGATGCGGAAAGCTATTGGAACGGATCTGATGGTACCGGTGAATTTGTCAGCGGTGGAATTGCGTTCAGCAATAACTATGATTCGACTTGGGGGGATTACTGGGACGGATTTTCCTATTCCAATATTACAGACACAACCGCTGAAGGGTTTACCGCTCAATACAATGCCATTACCGGAAGCGGGGTGGGAGGCAGCGAAATATATACTGTGGCATATGATGGCAGTGGTTTTGCGTTAAATCCTCCAACTATAACCCTTAATGCGGAACAGGTCATATCAGGCGCCTATTTTACAAATAATAATTATGCCTTTTATTCAATGACCAATGGGGATGGTTTTGCAAAAAAATTTACCGAAGATGACTGGCTTAAGCTAACCATCACGGGAATTGATGCCCAAGGCACAGAAACCGGTACAGTGGAATTTAAGCTAGCCGATGGAACCAATATTGTCGATACCTGGACATGGGTTGATCTAGAATCTCTGGGGGCAGTCAAACAGCTGATATTTACTTTTAGTTCAACGGATAACAGCGAATATGGTATGAACACACCGGGTTATGTCTGTATTGATAGTTTTAACAAAGATGACAGCAGCAATGATGATGATGACGACGACTCTACCTGTTTTATTCAATCAATGACGTCTGAGTTCATATTCTGGTAATAATGTTATGGCCTTGATCATCGTTTCGGCCATATGTAGGGGAGGGCTTTATGCCCTCCCGAAAAACGAGTATGACGAAGGTGTGAGTCATTCTCATCTCTGGATACCGGGCTCTACGGAAAACGGGCGGGGATAAACCCCGCACCCTACGGAAAAGATGGCCGAAACGATGATCAAGGCCAATGTTATGTACATCTGATTATTAACCAAATTACCATTTCTGAGTTTAATAAAAGGTGAAATTAACCACGGAGATCACAGAGGACAAAATTAAAGTAAAGTCTATCTCTCTGTGTTCTCTGTGGTGAAAAAAAGATTTCAAAAAACTGGCCTTGGTCATCGTTTCGGCCACTGGAAAATGCTTCATAGTAGAAGCGGCTTCCAGCCGCTTTAGGTAATGCGCCTGGAAGCCGCTTCTACTGTAATAAAATTTTTGATGCCGAAAATGGCCGAAACGATGATCAAGGCCAAAAAAACTTTAAAGTTACTCCATGCTAAAATACTTGGGCGGTATAAATGTCCTTTTTAAGAAGTCATCAACTCTATTATGAAAAATAAAAGTAATATTAAAATATTTATTTACGTCGCATGCCTGTTTTTATTGTTACATCCTGTTGTTTTATTAGCACAGGATAATGGGAACAGTGACGAAGAAGAGGGCACCTCAGATTTGTTTGAACTCGATGCCATTGTCGTTACTGCAAGCAAAGTCAAGGAACCGGTTGAAGACATTCCCAAGCATGTAACCGTTATCACCAGTGAAGATATTCAAGCGTCAGCAGCAAAAAATATTATTGACTTGCTGGCCCAGGAATCTGGAATCAGTGTCCGAACGGCTTCGGGAAACGATAAACAGGCAGTTATTGACATAAGGGGCATGGGGGACACTGCAGCCAGCAATGTTATTGTAATGGTAGATGACCTGATGCTTAACACGCCGGATCAGTCCGGCCCGTCGATATCCTCGGTACCGCTTGAGCAGATTGAGCGAATTGAAATTGTTCGCGGTGCCGGATCTGTTGTTTACGGAAGCGGAGCCGTGGGCGGAGTTATTAATATCATCACCAAAAAACCGGGTAACGCCCCTTGTGCACAGGTTTACTCTTCCTACGGCAGTTACAATACATATGACAACCGTATTTCGTTTGACGGTAATGTGAAATCGTTTAATCTGAATCTTAATGCGGGCCATTATGATTCAGACGGCTACAGAGATAACGGTTTTTTTCGTAAAAAAGATATTAGTGCAAAATCAAACTATGTGTTTAATGACCGCTTTTCGTTTAATGCCTCAGGTTTTTATTATGAAGATGACTATGGGCTTCCCGGGCCGGTGAGCAAGGAAAATGTTCGTTCGCGGGCACGTCGTGTGAAAACAGACCGGCCTGATGATTACGGCGAAACGACTGAATCAAGAGGTCGGCTTGAGCTTGATATGAATTTTGACAAATGGGGGACACTGTCTGTTAAAAGAGGTTATCTTTTCAGAGACAACAGATATATAATTGGATTTAATCCTCAGATTTCCCGAAACGATCAAGAAGATAAGATTGACGAAGATACGCGGCAATTTGATCTTAATTATGTAAAAAACTATTTTCTTGGCGGCAACTTGCAGATGTTCCAATTGGGGATTGATCATTATAAAACCGAATATTTTCGTGAAGAAAGATCTGACGGCCCCAGAAAAAACAGTGAAACCGAAAGTTTCGGCATTTTTATTAATAACCATTGGTCTGTTAATGAAAATCTGATGGTGAACGCCGGCTCCCGTTATAATAATTATCAGGGCCGTTTTCGGTCGGATGAGAGAAAACTTTTTGATGATGTAAAAATGTGGGTTAACGGAGATACCACCAAGTCCGAATGGGACAACAGTGCCTATTCGATCGGCTTTACATATTCTATTTCCCAAAAGGCTACCTTATTTGGAAGCTATGCCACCAGTTTTCGCATACCAAATGTAGATGAATTTGCTGAAAGCGAAAAGGGTTTAAGTCCCCAGGAGGGTGTTCATATCGAGATTGGCGGCAGGCGGCAGTTTGGCAGCTTTTTGTCAATGTCAGTTGCCCTGTTTGATATCAGGATAGACGATGAAATCTATTACAGTGATATCAATAGAAATTATGATGACCGCACAATCCGACAGGGTATTGAAGCGGATTGCACGGTGTACCCGTCCGAGAATACGCGACTTTGGGGAACCTATACATTTACAAAAGCAGCGTTTGACAAGACAAACGCGACGATTCCATTGGTTCCCGAACACATAGTTTCAGGGGGAATTCACTGGCAGATGATCAGCCAACTGGCGTTATCTGTATCCGGGACCTATACCGGGTCTCGATTTGATGGCAATGATACAAATAATGACCGGTATGAAAAACTTGATGACGCCATCGTTTTTGACGGTAAATTAACTTATGAGTATAAAAGCATGGTCATATTTGCCGGGATAAATAATATGTTTAATGAATTATATTCAACGAGCGCCTACAGTGAACAATATTATCCCATGCCTGAACGAACGATATACGGAGGCATACGGTGGACGTACTTTTAACCTTAGGATCAACAAATAAACGCCTTTACGGTTTATCGACGGCTATGAAACAACAATTACTGAAAATGTTTTTTAATTTTTTGCTTTTTTCCCTTTTTGTAACCCACGCAGGAGCTGTTTCGTATTCTCCGGCAGCCGGACAGGAAGGATCAACGGCTATCCACATGGATGATCCGGCTTTTGTCTCCTGGGCAAACGGATATGAAAATTACGAAATCGGTACAGACGTTGATGCGGTATGGCAGACCCCTGAGTACGCCCTTGGACAAGCCGCAGGCACTTCCTATGACATTGTTTCTTTAGGCCGTGGTGGAAGAATCACGATGACGTTTGATCCGCCCATTGAAAATGGGGAAGGGTGGGATTTCGCAGTTTTTGAGAATGCCTTTAATGACTATAACCTGGAACTTGCATACGTTGAAGTATCAAACAACGGAATTGATTATTTCCGATTTGAAAATATTTCGTTAACTCAGGGTCCGGTCAGCGGTTACGGGAGTCTTGATACAACTTTGATCAATGGTCTTGCCGGTAAATACCGCCAGGGGTATGGCACACCATTTGATTTGTCAGATATTTCAGGAAAACCGGAAGTGCAATCAAGCGGCGTTGATCTTTCCCGGATCACCCATGTAAGAATTGTTGATATTATCGGTGACGGAAGTTTTTTTGACAGTGAATCCAACGTCATTTATGATTCTTATCCGACCGTTAGCAGCGCCGGCTTTGATTTGGATGCCATAGGTGTTTCAAATGGCGCACCCTATCCTGAGGGAAGTATTATAGAAGGCCCGGCACCACAGCTGCCTGAACAGGACGGGGAATCCGGCTTTGGCGGAAACAGCGGATGTTTTATAGAAACTATTTGGCCTTGATCATCGTTTCGGCCAAAGGAAATTTGTCATTCCCGAATGTTTCTATCGGGAATCCAGTTATGTGTTATATCCGAACATAGATTCCGGCTAAGCTTGTC
>JAQIBZ010000031.1 GCA_027858815.1 Desulfobacteraceae bacterium | reverse complement strand
GCGGACATTAAATGATTTGTATCAGGTACTGAAAAATTATCCCGGAAAATGTGAGGGCTTTTTACATGTGGTGATTCCCGACAAAACAGAAACCGTCATTGAGCTGCCCCCGCAGATGCATCTGCGTGCCGGCCTGGCCCTGACAAATGAAGTGAATCGCCTGCTGGGTTACAAATCAGTGTCAACTCAATGCTCACCCATCAAGTTAGCGCCTCAGATATCAGAAAATTCCGGCAAAAAGTTTGCCCGGAAAAAGTGAAGTAATTGATAAAGTATGCTAACATTCGAATCGGCTGTTGTTGGATGTTTAATTTGATTAATTAAAGGAGGTTTATTATGAAAATGACAATGGTAAAGATTTTATTTGTTGGGGCTTTTATATTATGTTTCGCGGTCCCAGTGAGTTTTGCCGAAGGCCTCGGCATGCAGGCTTCAACCCGAATATCTCCGCTAAGTATCAATGAAGGGCTAATCGGTTTGAAGATTGCCCCGGGATCCTTTGCTTTCACACCAATAGGGGGTGTTGGTTTTTCAGATCAAGATAAAAGTGATAACATATTCATTTTTACTGTTGGCAGTGGTTTTGATTATTATTTTTCTGAAGAGAAATTGAGACCCTATGTCGGAGGAGATATTTATATTGATTATGTTAATGCATATGATTCAGATATCGCGTTTACGCTTAACCCTCATTTAGGCGCAGAGTACTGGCTAACTGATAAATTCAGTATCGGTGGAAATATCGGATTTCAGTTTGGTTTTGGCGAAATTCTTGGATCAGACATGAGATTTGGAACAACGACGATGATGCATGCAACTTATTATTTCTAATTGCCTTGTTTAAAGCGTAACTGTAGCTTCTGTCCTGATATTTGATTTTTTTGGGAATATATAAATAATATTTTTTCGATAATAAAATGAAGTGCGGGGCATGCTGATGCTCAAATTAGCATGTCCCGCGTTTCAGCAGAGAGATAAAATTTTATGCAGGTCTCCTTATTAGATTTAAAGGCTCAATATCAGACGATTAAAGTCGAATGTCTTCAGGTAACAAAAGAAATATTTGAAAGTCAGCATTTTATTCTTGGCCCGAAAGTGGAAAAGCTGGAAAAGGAAATTGCGCAATATTGTTCAACAAAATATGCGGTCGGTGTTTCCTCCGGTACGGATGCGTTGTTAGTGTCTTTGATGGCAGCCAATATCGGGTACGGTGATCGAGTGATTACCACCTCATATACTTTTTTTGCCACTGCCGGGGCTGTCAGTCGCGTGGGTGCTATCCCTGTTTTTGTCGATATTGAATCGGATACGTATAATATCTCACCCACTAAGATCGAGGATTTGATAGAAAAGATGCCGGATGAAGTCCGCAAGACAGTAAAGGCTATTATTCCGGTTCATTTATACGGTCAATGCGCGGATATGGATCGTATCTTAGCGATTGCCAGGAAACATCGTCTGGTTGTAATCGAAGATGCTGCCCAGGCTATCGGGTCCGAATATCAGAAAAAGCGTGCAGGTTCTATGGGTGATTTTGGCTGTTTTTCATTTTTTCCATCAAAAAATCTTGGCGGATTCGGGGACGGCGGTATTGTCACAACCAATTCCAAAGAGTTGTATGAGAATTTAAAGATTTTAAGAGTGCACGGCGGTCATCCCAAGTATTATCACAGCCGGATCGGCGGGAACTTCAGGCTGGATGCGCTCCAGGCAGCTATTGTGTCAATTAAACTTAAATATCTGGATCAGTGGACAAAAGCCCGCCAGAAAAATGCGGAAAGATACAGATTTTATTTTAAAGATGCAGGGGTAGGTCATGTCGTGTCAGTCCCGGAAGAAAAAGAAAATCGTCATATTTACAATCAGTTCATTATTCAGGTGTCTGAAAAACGAGATGAATTAAAAGATTTTTTAGTGAGCAATAATGTGGGCTGTGAAGTATATTATCCGGTACCCCTTCATCTTCAGAAATGCTTTGTGGATTTGGGATATTCTTCCGGTGATTTCCCGATATCAGAACACGCAGCGAGTCATACGTTGGCACTGCCGGTTTATCCGGAATTGTGCAAAGATCAGATTGAATACGTTGTGGATCAGATTAAGAAATTCTATTTATAAATGGTAAATGATAAAAATAGAGATAAACTTAGTTTTATTGATGCGGAATTTAATCGGCGGATAGAGCACCAGCAATTGCGGCAGCTGCGTAACGTATTGCCGATAAATGGCATTAAAATTAATGCTAATGGCCGCAACATGCTGAATTTTTGTTCAAATGATTATCTTGGATTGTCCATGCATCCGCTACTGAAGACGCGGTCTTATGAATTTATTCAAAAATATGGCTCCGGTTCAACCGCTTCACGGTTGATCTGTGGAAATTATGATTTTTATGAAAAGATAGAAAACAAGTTGGCGCAGTTGAAACAAGTGGAATCTTCCCTTGTTTTATCTTCCGGATTTCAGGCCAATATTTCTGTTATACCAGCCCTTGCCGACCCTGATTCATTAATTCTATCCGACCAGCTCAATCATAACAGTCTTATTATGGGCAGTCGCCTGGCAAGATGCAAGGTGAAGGTTTATCGTCATAATGATCTGGCCCATCTTGAACAACTGCTTTTAGAGAATATGGATCATGGGTTTTCCAGGATATTTATTGTCACTGAATCTGTTTTCAGTATGGACGGTGACATGGCAGATATGAAGGCCCTTGTTGCACTATCAAAGAAATCCAATGCCATTTTAATTGTTGATGATGCGCATGCGACTGGTGTTTCCGGACATAAGGGCATGGGGCTCACCTGCGGTCATGATATTGATTTGGTGATCGGTACGTTTGGAAAGGCAGCTGGTTCATTCGGTGCGTATTTGGCTTGTTCTAAAAAACTTCGGGACTATATGATTAACTGTTG
>JAQIBZ010000010.1 GCA_027858815.1 Desulfobacteraceae bacterium | reverse complement strand
TGCTGATTCCGGACAACCCGTCGACAATTGATAAAGGAAGTTATAATAGCGGAGGTTGCCAAGCTTCCTTTCTTGTTTTGCTAATTGCGTATCGTGTTACCGACAGGTTCACAATTAATCCAATAATTTTTCAATGGCCCCGAAAAGGGTCGTTTCCGGTTGAAGGCCGATATATCGTTGAATCTCAGTGTTGTTTTTAAAAAGAATCAGCGTCGGAATACTTCGAATACCCAATTCCATTGCGATCATCTGGTGATTGTCAATATTCATTGAAGCAACAACGGCCTGCCCGTCAAGCTGATCAGCAATTTTCTCCAAAATAGGTTCCTGTGAGCGGCAGGGTCCGCACCAGGGCGCATTAAAATCGATCAACGTGACTCCGTTTTTTATGGTGGTATCAAACTCAATTTTTGAATTAATTTCTTTTGTTGCCATTATTGCCTCCATTATCTTTTAACAATTTTTTAACACAGGTTTTTTTGATTCTATTGAGATAAACGTTCATGCACACTGATAAGTTTAATATCAATTTTTGTGCCATCAATCTTGCTGCTTGCACTTGATTAGTTCCGGTTTAATCTTTTTAATTTTAATTGTTTGAAATGTATTGAAAATAAAGATTGGAAGAAATGAAAACTTTCTTTTGTCAGGCAGAAGGTGGAGCGGATTGTCCCATTTGTGACGCTACTTAATTGGATAAATAGCGCTACGGTGGCGCTACTTGCGGTTGCGTTTTATAATATAAAATATTACTGAATTTGCAAAAAAGGAAACACCATGTGTAATCTGTATTTTTAGATTATTGCGGTTTTTTTAAAGGGATATCCCATTTTTTCATATACTTCCATACTGCCGCCCGGCTGAATCCAAAACGCCGGGCAACTTCGGCCTTGTTCCAATTACTATCTTCAAGAGTTTCAATCAATGATTCCCGGGTCGGTTTTTTTTGTAATCCCCTGGCGACGTGATCCGTTGCCTGTATTTTTGAAGAATTAATTCGGTATTCCATCTGCCGGATCTCAACCGGAAGATCAAAGAGGCCAATGTGTTCTTTTTCGCACAAAACAAAGGCGTGCTCAATGGCATTTTCAAGCTCTCGCACATTGCCCGGCCAGTTGAAATCCAGGAGAATCCGCATGGCTTCGTGCGTGACACCGGCAATCGGTTTTCCGGTTTTATGATTCTGTAATTTAATAAAATGACTGATCAGAAGAGGGATATCTTTTTTTCTTTCACGTAAAGGAGGCAGATTGATGGGGAATACCTTGAGCCGGTAATACAGATCTTCCCGGAACCGGCCGCTTTCAACAAGACTATACAAATTCCGGTTGGTTGCCGTAACAACCCGGATGTCAATTTTTCTTTTTTTGGATTCGCCCACCCGTTCCAGTTCCCGCTCCTGAAGAACCCTAAGCAGCTTTACCTGTATAAACGGACTCAATTCTCCAATTTCATCTAAAAACAAGGTGCCGCCTTCGGCCTCTTCGAAACGTCCTATCCGATCACGCACTGCACCGGTAAACGATCCTTTGACATGACCGAAGAGCTCACTTTCCAGAAGGGATTCCGAAAGTGCGCTGCTGTTGACGGTAAGAAACGGCATTTCCGCACGGCTGCTGTTAAAGTGGACAGACTCCGCGACCAGTTCTTTTCCAGAGCCGCTCTCTCCCTGGATTAGAATGGTGGCATCGCTTGAAGCGGCGGCCTTAATAGTGGCAAACACCCGCTGCATCGTGCTGCTTTTTCCGATGAGGTTGCCAAATCGATGAGATTCTCCCATTCTACGGTTGGCGTTCTCTGCTTCCCGTCGGGCCTTGTGCAGTTCCGTCAGGTTGGTTACAGTCTCAACAACACCTCTGACATGGCCTTTTTTGTCTTTGAGAATTCGTGCACTTTTAATCACCGGCACATCATTGCCGTTTTTATGTTTTAGAAAACATTCCTTACCGTCAATGCGTTCTTGTTTATAGATCTCGCATTCTTTGATTCCGGAAGGACAGGATTTATTGAAACATCGGTTGAAACTAAGCAGTGAACAGGGTTTCCCCAAGGCTTCTTCGGCGCTATAGCCTGATATCCGCTCCATTGAAGGATTCCAGAAAGTAAACTCGCCATTTCCATTAAGCGTGAAAACACCGTCTGCCATTGATTCCAGAAGCAGCGGTTCAAATTCGGGATCCAATGAATCAGGTATGTTTTTAGACATTGATCTTGGATCTGAAAAACCACTACGCCTTGTATATGGAACTTTTAACTTAGCCATTCGAGTACTTTTTACGGTTTTGTCAATGTTGGGTCTATATTTACCATGCAAGTCCTTTACCCTTCATTCCACCGCGTTTGATTCCAAAATCCATGCCCAGTTGCGCGCGGGATAAAAAGAACAGCAGTATATGAGACAGCTTGGTGAACGGAATGGAGATCAGCAGTATTTCTCCAAAGAGAATGTGAACAATGAGAAAAAATGAATAATCGCCGATTTCATAGCGGCAGATAAGACCAGTGATAAAAGGTGCGGAAGAAAGAAACAGGATCAGATAAGCGTATGGGGTGGTGAGAATCCGGACTTCCGGTAAAACCAGGCGACGGATTGTCAGCAAAATAGCGCTGAAGATAACGCCCCAGCTCATCACATCCGCAATCGTCTGATTCATCGAAACAAACGAAAATCCCAGTTTTTCCTGGAGCA
>JAQIBZ010000565.1 GCA_027858815.1 Desulfobacteraceae bacterium | reverse complement strand
GCTTCCGGCGTTTACTCCAGTTCTCATAATATTCCCAACTGGCAATTTTATTTAAATCCTTGATTTCGTTATCCTTGGCCAGAAGGCTGGCGCGGATGACATCTCCCACAGACAGCATGCCGATATACTTTTTTTTCTTTTTGATCAGAATGTGACGAATAAAAAGCCCTAAGAATTTTTCCTGCAGCCGGATAATGGGCGTGTCATATGCGGCAAAGATTAAGTCGGTCTTCATGTAGTCGCCGATCCTCGCAGTTTTCGGGTCAAAACCGGGTTCCATTGTGTTGCGTAAATAATCACGCTCCGTCCAGATGCCTTTTATATCATCTCCATTGCTGATCAGCATGGCACCGATTTTATATTGCACCATCAGCGCGATGGTTTCAACAATGGTGGCGTCTTCTGAAATCGTGATCATTTCAGGGGCTTTTTTTTCTTTTAAAATATCCTGTGCGGTTTTCATTTTTGATCAACCTCCCTTGTGATGACCAGAAAAAGGATCAGCCGGATGTGAATGTTTTTAAAATAAGTGGTTCAACAAAATAAAAGCTTAATTAAAGTTTTAGATTACTTTAAACATCAATAAATTGCAACTGCCAGCGCACTAAGCCAGAAGGTAAACAAAAAAATGTTAGCAAAAAATTATTCCGGCGCATATAAATAGTTTAGATTTTGAAAACAATATAATATTATGGAAAAAAAATTTTATTATGAAATGTTGAAAAAACATTTTTTAAAACGGAATGACATTGGATTTTTTATTCAAACCACCCTTCAATCAGTTGAAAAGCAATTGGTAATTATCGAGGGTGCCGGGCATAATACTGTCGCAAGTTGATCCGGAAAAGTACCGGGGTTCAATTTCGGAATTTATTCGTAATGGATAGACTGAAGGTGGAAGACTTTTAGGGGAAATAATGGTAAAAAATAAAAATAATAACAGCGGAATTGTCTATTCCACGGAATTCGGTAAAATGTGTCCGGCTTGCAGCCGGCCGGTTTCCAAATGCGTCTGTCGTCAGAAAAAAAATACTTCGAAAGTTGATGGTATTGTGCGAGTGGGCAGGGAGTCTAAAGGACGCAAGGGCAAAGGCGTCACACTTATTACCGGTGTTCCGTTAGATCATGCGGCGATAAAAAATCTTGGAAAGGAACTGAAAAAAAAATGCGGCACCGGCGGGACTGTAAAAGACGGTATTATTGAAATACAGGGGGATCACAGGGATCTGCTGGTGATAGAACTGCAAAAAAAAGGATGGACAGTGAAGCGCTCGGGTGGTTAAAATCAGTATAGAAAAATTTTGTTGACTCATATTTATGAAAATTTCGGCTTGGAAAGGATAAAATTACGTATGGATCTTGTAATGACAAAAATTGATGCGGTTGATATTCAGGATGCATGGTTTCAATGTATTGCTGCAATTTTAGATATCGGTTTTAAATATGAAATTCAGCACGGGTCGTATGTGGGCCAAACTCGTCTGGAATTTGATCATATTGTCGTGTACATTAAAAAACCGTATTCCGCGCCCTATGACACCATGCTGCCTCAGATACCGACCCACCTGAATTTCCCGAATCCGGTTGCTAATGGTTACGTGGAGCAGTATCTACCTTATTTAATGACTGACCATATTGAGCCTACGGAACAATATACATATGGGTCCAGGATTTATCCGCAGATACCTTACTGGACAGAGGTGCTTAAAAAAACACCCCGCACAAATCAGGCGGTGTTGCAGGTGGCCCGGCATGATGATTATCAGCTGGAAGATCCACCCTGCCTAAGACATATTGATATGCGGATTAAGGACAATACCCTGATTTTTTATCCGTATTTCAGATCCTGGGATCTGTGGGGCGGATTTCCTGCAAATCTTGCGGGTATTGCGGTGCTGCAGAAAACCATGGCTGATGAAATCGGTGTGGCGTCCGGCCCGATTGTGGCTAGCAGTAAAGGCCTTCATATTTACGGATATGTTGAAGAGCTGGCGAAGCTCAGAACCGGAAAATAATTTTTTATGACATCAAACAGTACAAACAGTATTGAGCATATCGGGTTTGTGGTCAAGAACAGCGAATCCATGGCCCGCTGGTACCATGAGGCGCTGGGGTTTGAAATTTTAAATTCATTTGAAACGGAAAACGGTCATGTCGCATTTATCCAATGCCGTCAGACCCGGCTGATTTTTGAACTGATCACTGACAAAACACTGGCCCCCATCGAAGATGCCCTTTCTCATCCGCTGCAGCTGCATATTGCATTTAAAAGCAGTAATATCGAAGCAGACAAAAACCGGCTCCTGGAGCTGGGCGCTGAATTTGTGACTGATTGTGTTACTGCGGATCCGGATGCTACGGTACTTATCGTCAAAGATCCGTGGGGAAATTTTGTTCAGCTGGCGCAGCGGAAAGAGACATTTTATAAATGATCTACAGAAGCGTGTTTATCAAAAAGCGGGAAGATGAAAAATAAAAATGTTGAAAACACTTCCATCGCCATCAATGAAGTGCAACTGCTTTTAGCCGAAAAACGCACGTCTTTGTCCGTGTTGCGCACCGGCATCGCAGTGCTGGCGCTTCCTCTTTCCGTATTGAGTATTTTGATTGCCACGTCAGAATACTATGACGTCCTCACGGTTATCCCTCTTCTTATCCCTCTAGGTGCGCTTGTCCTGAGTTTAATCGTATTGGGCGGATATTTGATTGTCCGGTCCATGATTCGCATGCGGCATTACGAGCATCTGATTCGTCAGCTAAAGCGAAAACACAGTTTAATCGCTGAATTTATAGATTAACCTAAATTGAGCGTTTATTTGATATGTAAACTTTGGTGTTATGATTTATTCAAAATACAGAACAACGTTTTGCCAGGCCTGGATGAAATTGATCCGCGCTTACCTGATCTCCTTTGCCGCAAGCCTTTTGGCCGGATATATTTTAATCGAATGGTTCCAGTTGGATTCGCAAAAATTGTTTGAAATATCAACAAAGCGCCTGGCGGTTGCCGGTTCTGTGTTTGAAAAAGGGATGGCACTCGGTATTGATATGGGCATTCTCCTGTTTGTCTGGAATTCGCTGGGTGCTTTAGCCATCATTTCCTTTGTTTATACCGCCTCATTAATCAATCCGAAAAATATCAACCGATTTCCCCGGGCATTAAGGCGATCATTGGTAGGAAAAGCACGGATGAAAGCACTGCGGTTTTTGCCAGGATGTTCACAAATAAAAGAAGAACCGGTCCGGCGGTTATATGTCTGGCTGATGGTGCCCCTGCTCGGCATTATACTGCTTGGGGCGGAATGTGGGTTTATCGTGTCTACGGCCACACACCTGTTTGGTTCCTATTGGATCGGTATCATATCCCTCATGCCTCACGGGATCATCGAAATCCCGGCCATTTCACTGGCTGGTGCGGTGACTTTTTCCGGGCATCTGCTGGTTAAGGAGGCGGCTGGAAATAATGTGACAGAGGATGTGTTTAATGATGTGCAGGATTATAGAAACGCACTTCCTATCAGAACCATTGCGCTGTTTGTAATTTTATGTCTGCTGATTGCAGGGTACATAGAGGCGCATGTGACTGGGGATGTGGTCGATTTTTTTACTCAACAATTCCGAGGGCTCAATGGCATCAGATAAAGACGAAATACAAAGAATTCGCACCATCACATGGGAAGATCCCAAAATCAGTGCCCGGGATGTAAGCTCCGTCAGCGGTCTGAATTATCTGAAGGCAATTAAGGATGGAAAAATTTCTCAGCCGCCCATTGCCCGACTGGTGGGATACAGAATCGTTGAGGTGGAAAACGGAACTGCGGTTTTTCAGATTGAACCCGGTGAATATCTTTATAATCCCTTCTCCACTGTGCATGGCGGCATCCTTTCCACATTGCTGGACACCTCTATGACAGCTGCGGTGCTGTCTACTCTTCCCATGGGAAAAAGTTGTTCTACGCTGGAGATAAAAGTTAATTTTGTCCGGCCGGTTACCGATAAAACAGAGCTGATTCAATGTCAGGCGGAGGTGATTCATTCGGGCAAGCGAACGGCAACGGCCTTTGGAAAGATTTTTGATGATCAGGATAGACTGGTGGCACATGGCACAGGAACGTGGACAATCTTCTAATTCTTTGCGATTTCCAATTTCACCGCATATACTTCGTCAAAAGCTGCCCCGCATAGTACACTATAGCGGGGCAGCATTTTCCTTATCTCTGCGGCAAACTTGAAAATCTTTTATCTTAGGTGAAAGTTACACATCAGCATTAAATAATATATTAGATTAACTTTAAAAAAGGTAAATAATGACACACCCCATTTATCTAGATTACAACGGTACCACCCCGCATGATCCGGAAGTAATTGCGGCCATGCGCCCGTTTTTTGAAACAAAATTCGGCAATCCGTCGAGTTCTCACTGGTACGGCATTGCCCCGCGCCGGGCAGTGGAGACCGCGCGAGCACAAGTGGCATCTGCTTTAGGTTGTGATCCGGATGAGATCCTTTTTACCAGCGGCGGCACCGAATCGAATAACCATGCTATTAAAAGTATAGCCCGGTTGATGAAAGCCAGGGGGAATCATATCATCACATCGGAGATTGAGCATCCGGCGGTGTTGGCGGTTTGCCGATTTCTGGAAACAGGCGGATATCGGGTAACGTATCTGCCGGTGGATGATACCGGCATTGTCCGGGTGGCGAATGTTAAAAAGGTCATTTGTCCGGAAACCATCCTGATTTCAATCATGCATGCCAACAATGAAACCGGAGCCATTCAGCCTGTTGCCGAAATCGGGGCGCTGGCCCAGGCAAAAGAAATTATCATGCACACGGATGCGGCCCAGTCTGTGGGGAAAATTCCCACCAATGTACGTGAACTTAATGTTTCTCTGATGACAATTGCCGGGCACAAGGTTTACGCGCCTAAAGGCATCGGGGCATTGTATATTCAAAAGCCCTTGAAGCTGGAGCCTTTTTGCCATGGCGCCGGTCAGGAAGATGGCCGTCGGGCGGGTACGGAAAACGTGGTTCAAATCATAGGTCTTGGCAAAGCCTGTGAAATTGTTCACCGGGATTTGGAAAAAAACATGGCGCACATGAAGCATCTGCGGGACCGACTGCATGCCGGAATTACTCTAAAAATCGACCGGGTGCGTTTAAATGGTCATCCGGAACTTCGGCTGCCCAACACGTTAAGCCTGTCCTTTTACGGTCTTGAAGCCAACCGGATTTTAGAGGAAATCGGCCTTGAAGTGGCTGCCTCTGCTGGTGCGGCCTGCCATTCGGATACCGTGGAAATCTCTCATGTGCTCACAGCCATGGACATCCCCGTTGACTGGGCCAAGGGCACCGTGCGATTCAGCATCGGAAAAATGACCACCGAGGCTGAAATCGACCGGGCAATAGATGTGGTGGTAACGGCGGTTAAAAAACTCAAAGGCCGGTAAGTATTTAGAAAATTACTGTATGCATCGGCCTGATCATTCTTTCAATATCCACGCTGATTAAAGAACCCGCTTATGGGACCGCCAATCTGGGTGGTTTTTGTATGTTCATGAAAAACGCGGCCCCGGTTTAACGCATTTTTCGAAGTTGGAAGAAAATTCAACGTATTTGATTAAAGGGGAACCATATGCTTCATTTCCTTCCGGGCCGTTTACGCGGCGTCCTGACATTTTTTCTTATTGTTGTTAATACTTTTCTGATTTTTATCCCGCTTATGACTGTGGCAATGGTCAAGCTGGTATTGCCGTTTAATGGTATCAGAAAAATATTAAGCATAATCCTTATCCGTATTGCCTCGGTATGGGTTGCCGTTAATGCATTGATATTCAGGCTGATGCATAAACTCCACTGGGATGTTTCAGGCGTTGAGAACCTGAGTCAGGGCAACTGGTATCTTGTCATATCGAACCATCAGTCATGGGTTGATATTTTTGTTATCCAGACCATTCTTCTTGGCAGAGTTCCATACATCAAGTTTTTTCTAAAAAAAGAACTCATCTGGGTTCCAATGCTGGGTATTGCATGGTGGGCGCTTGATTTTCCTTTTATGAAAAGGTATTCAAAAGCATTTCTGGAAAAAAACCCTCACCTGATCGGCAAAGATGTTGAAGCAACGAGAAAGGCCTGTGAGAAATTCAAATTCAGCCCGATCTCGATTATGAATTTCGTTGAAGGAACGAGATTTACAGAAGAAAAACATGAAAAACAGAAATCACCTTACACCCATCTTTTAAAACCAAAAGCAGGCGGCGTTGCCTTTGTCATGGGGGCAATGGGTGAATATCTGAATAATATTCTAAATTTTACGGTTGCCTATCCTGAAGGGGCGCCTGCATTCTGGGATTTTCTTTGCGGCAAAGTCTCCGAGATCAGAGTCGATGTCAAAACGATGCCTGTAGAAAAAAAGCTTCTGGGTGATTATGACAATGATCCTGAGTATAGAGCTTTTTT
>JAQIBZ010000542.1 GCA_027858815.1 Desulfobacteraceae bacterium | reverse complement strand
AACTTCTGCCCGATGCCATACATAAAACCCGGCAAGCCGTGCTGCGCGAAATTCAACAGATCCGGCAGCGTAAAAATATATCATTGGATGATAAGAAATTATTAAATAAAATTAATAATCTGGGAAAAAAAATCCGGGCTTCCATAGACTATAAAAAACAACGAATGCGCCAGCGGCCGAAAATCTCCTATGATGAAAACTTGCCGATTGTGGGCCGGCGAAAAGACATCATTGAAGCGATTCAAAACAATCAGGTAATCATCGTGTCCGGAGAGACCGGTTCCGGAAAAACCACCCAATTGCCCAAGTTCTGCATCGAGGCCGGCCGGGGTATAGACGGGTTGATCGGTTGTACCCAGCCGCGGCGGATCGCTGCCATGACGGTGTCTCAGCGTATTTCAGACGAATTGAATGAGCCCCTGGGACAATCGGTGGGTTACAAGATACGGTTTGCTGACCGAATCAACCGGGAGAAGGCCTATATCAAACTGATGACCGACGGCATCCTGCTGGCCGAGGCCCAGTCAGACAGATATTTAAATGCCTATGATACCCTTATTATTGATGAGGCCCACGAGAGAAGCTTAAACATTGATTTTATCCTCGGCATCTTAAGAACGCTGCTGGGGAAAAGAAAAGACTTAAAACTCATTATTACGTCCGCCACCATTGACACGGAGAAGTTTTCAAAAGCATTTGACAATGCGCCGGTGATTGAAGTTTCCGGCCGGATGTTTCCGGTAGAGGTGCGCTATTGGAAATCGGCGGCAGCCGGTAATGATGATTCCGAAGATCAGACCATTGTGGATCGGACGGTGGATGCGGTGGACAGCATTGCGGATTATCATCATACAGGCGATATACTGGTTTTCATGCCCACTGAACATGATATCCGGGAAACCTGTGAAAACCTTGAGGGACGTAAATATCGGCATACAATTGTTCTGCCGCTATACGGCCGTTTGTCTGCTACAGACCAGATGAAGGTGTTTTCATCCCATACGGGCCGAAAAATCGTGGTTGCCACCAATGTTGCGGAAACATCTATCACCGTTCCGGGTATTCGCTATGTGGTGGATACGGGGGTTGCCCGCATATCGAGTTATGATCCGAGAACCCGGACCATGTCGCTGCCCATATTGCCCATATCCAAAAGCAGCGCGGATCAGCGCATGGGTCGATGCGGCCGGGTGGAGAACGGGATCTGTATCCGGCTGTTTTCCGAAGAGGATTATAATAATCGGTCGTTGTTTACTCCCCCGGAAATTTTGCGCGCCAATCTGGCTGAAGTTATTCTGCGCATGATTGCATTGAAGCTGGGCAACATTCAATCGTTTCCATTTGTAGATCCGCCGCCATCCAGGCAGATCAAGGACGGATCTGATCTGCTGGTGGAACTCGGTGCCATTGTTGCCAGGCCCCGCAGTAAAAAGGGCAATGCCCCGTTTACGCTGACAAATCAGGGCCGTTTGATGGCCCGAATTCCGTTGGGCCCCCGTTTGTCCCGGATGCTGATTGAGGGATGGGAGAATGGGTGTATTCAGGAAGTAGCGGTGATTGTGTCTGCACTGACCATTCCGGATCCCAAGGACAAACCGAGAGAAGCTTTTACAAAGGCGGAAGCGGCTCATGCAAAGTTTACGGACAAAACCTCGGACTTTATTTCGCTCTATAATATATGGAAAGTGTGTTTTAAAAATTCGGATATCAGCAAGCCGTTTATCCGCGCCCGGGATTTGAAAAAATTCTGCAGCACTAATTATATGTCTTTTAAACGGATGCGGGAATGGCAGGATGTTCACGAACAGATTGTCGATATCCTGGAAGAATCCGGATTTGATTTTAAAAATCAGCCCTCGGTTGCAAAACCGGAAAATCCCGACGATGTGTTTTCAGCGCACTATATTGCCATTCACAAATCTATTTTAAGCGGTTTTTTGAGTAATATTGCGATTAAAAAGGAAAAGAACATCTATCTGGCCACCAAACAGCGTCAGGCAATGATTTTTCCGGGTTCCGGGCTGTTTAACAAGGCCGGGCAATGGATTGTTGCCGCTGAAATGGTTGAAACCTCCCGGTTGTTTGCCCGCAGAGTGGCAATGATCAGCAGTGAGTGGCTGGAAGCGTTGGGCGGGTTTCAGTGCAAATATGCCACCACCAATCCCCGGTGGCAGAAGAAGCGGGGGGCTGTTGTTGCTGATGAGCAGGTGAGCTTATACGGTCTTATCATTGTTTCCGGCCGTGTGGTGAATTTCGGCCCGAAAGATCCGGATGTTGCGTCGGAAATCTTTTTTCAAAGTGCCTTGATTGAAGGAGATGTTGAAAATACACTCCCGTTTATGTCTCATAACTGGTCGTTAATTGAAGATGTCCGTGATGTTGAAAACCGGATTCGGCGGCGGGATCTTCTGGTCAGTGAAGCGGAGCTGCTTGAATTTTACAGAAAACGTTTACCCGGTGTTTATGACATTCCCTCCTTGAAAAAACGGATTCGGGAAAAAGGATCTGACGATTTTTTAAAAATGCAACAATCTGATGTGCTTTCCGATTCACCGGATGATGAGCAGCTGGCTTTATTTCCGGATACGGTTTCCGTAGGAAAAGAAGCCTATGAATGTTTTTATGAATTTGAGCCCGGTCAGGAGCATGACGGACTCACGGTAAAAATGCCGGTGTCTGCGGCTTCTGCAATACCCATGGAATCGACCGACTGGGTGGTTCCGGGATTGTTGGAAGAAAAAATTACCGAACTGATCAAAGGGCTGCCAAAATCTTATCGAAAGCAGCTGGTGCCGGTAGCCGAGACAGTTCAAACGGTTATGTCGGAGATGCCGAGATCTAACGGTTCCCTGATTAATTCTTTAAGCCGGTTTTTATATGATCGTTTAAATGTGGATATACCAGCCAATATCTGGAATGAAAAGGATATTCCCGACCATCTGAAGATGCGCATTACCTTAACCGATGCATCTGGAAAGGAAATCTGCACCAGCCGTGATAAGGGAATCCTGCTGCAGTCCACTCCCCGGGCTTCGGGTGTTGAAGGGTTTGAGCCGGAGCGCCGGAAATGGGAAAAAACAGGCTTGAACACATGGGATTTTGAGGATTTGCCGGAGGTGATTACGATTACGGCGAAAAACGGTCATGCCTTTCCGGTTTATCCAGCTCTGGAAAAAGAAGATAAAAGTGTTAACCTGCGTTTGTTCCGGAATAGAGAGGCGGCTGAAAAGGCCCACAAAGAGGGTGTCGGTCAACTGTATCACCGGTATTTTGCCAAGGATATAAAGTTTCTAAAGAAAACCCTGACCTTGCCGTCAAGTGTTGAGGAAATGGCCCGGTATTTTGGGGGGAAAAAGCAGATAGAGCAGCAGATGCTTGACCGGGTTATCCAGGATCTGTTTTGCAGAAATATCCGTACCCGGCAGGCGTTTTTTGATTATGCCCAACAACAGATAAACGGTCTTGTCCCCGCAGGCCAGGCATTGTTACAGTCAATTGTACCGGTGATGACGGTTTATAAAGAGGCCCGCTTTCTGTTTTACTCCATAGAGAAATCAGCCGTAAAGAATCCGGTAGTAAAGGGTTTTATTGGGGAGCTTCGCCAATCCCTTGCCAGCCTGATGCCGGATAATTTTATTGAACTCTACAACATGGACCAAATGCCTGATCTGGTCCGATATATCAAAGCCGTTATTATTAGAGCGCAAAGGGGCCGTGCAGACATTGATAAAGATCAAAAGAAAGCATCAACCATCCAGCCATTCACCGATAGCTTAAATGACATGATCCGGAGTCTGGAATCAACCACCTCTTTAGAAAAAAGGGAGGCGATCGAGGCTTTTTTCTGGATGATCGAAGAATTAAAAGTGTCGCAGTTTGCCCAGGAGCTGAAAACACCGTATCCGGTTTCAATCAAAAAATTAAAGCATCAGGTCAGCCAGATTCTCCGGATGATTTAGTTTTTCAGGTGATAGATGCTAATCTCGCCCGGCCTTTGCACGTGGATTTTCCCTATATGGTAAGCGTTCACAGGGCACCGCACCTGCTTTGTTCCCGGACACTTGAAGTATACGAGACGAGTACGTCTTCGTGCCCGGCGCCTCGCATCTGCGGCACCCTGTAAACGGTTACAGATCTGTGATTTACGAAAAACTGATAATTACGACCCCGTGAACGGGTACCCTATATGAAATACAGGGGGGAAACATAACGAAGTTTAGCGGTTCGCGGGCAAAAGGTCGTAAAATTATAGAAAAGGGGCAGACCTTTCAAATCCGTGAGGAAACAGAATCCTATAATCCTCTTTTTGATGGTGAAAAAGGCAATATAGCCCCTGAAAACACCATCATTTGGCAACAAGATGCCCGTTAATAAAGAAATTAGCATGGTCCGACCCCAGCGAACGTCCTTTTCCCATGAAAACCAGCGGCTCTCGACTGCGCTGCAATGAGATTCTCCCGGCGTTCATTCTTTGGCATAAATGCTGTGAAATCAGATAATATCGGGAGGGCAGCGGGCATTGCAAAATTTTGGGTGACACTGGCAAATTTTGCCAGTGCGCGCAGCGCAAAAGGGTTTATCCATAGGGGGGATATACGAGGTTGTTGGATTTCCCTCTTGTTCCTTCGGAACACGGGCAACCAGTTGCCCGTGCTAACCACAAGACCCTTTGCTATGTAGAGATACAAAATAAATGATGGAATACTTTCGTCGGAGGGTGAAGCCCATTGTGATGCGGCCCTGAACTGATGGGTTCCGTGGAGAAAGTGGGCAAACTGTTTGAGCGGATAAATGGCAATGAACCTGCCAATTTAGACAAATGGG
>JAQIBZ010000486.1 GCA_027858815.1 Desulfobacteraceae bacterium | reverse complement strand
CCGCTTTTTCATGGCAAACAATCCGGGCACCCGGAAACCGTTCAGCCAGGTGCCCGATGCCACCGGCATGATCCATGTGAATATGTGTTAACAGAATCCAGTCCAGATGCGACACATGGTGCTTTTCCAACTCTGCAATCAAATAATCAATCGTGCAGGCCGGTCCCGGATCAATCAGAAAACTGCCTTCATTTCCCTGATATAACCAGCATGAGATAAATCTGGTATATCCCAAGGAAGCAATGTCTAAGTCGATCAGTTCCAGCATATGTTCTGATTCCTTATTTTCATATTTTAGATTTCTGTTTTTTATCACGTTCAAAATAAAAAAGCAGGGTCTTTATGACCCTGCTTTCTTATTTTTGTACGATTTCTTTAGATACTACTGCCTGACCCAGTGAAAATCTTCAGCTTCACCGCCTGACCAGTGTCCATCCACCCAGAAATCATTGGTGGTTCCGGAAATGATACCGTCCATGTCTCCGCCGTCTTCAATCGATATAATAAAATACCGGGTATCGGGATTAAAACTCCAAGTGCCGGTATATTCAAAAACATCAAAGCCTTCAACATATTCAACGTTGGAAAAAGTACCATTCGAATTCAGGGTAGTATCCATATGCCATTCTGAATCCAAGGGCCACTTGTATTTTGAAGTCACATGATACGTTCCGCCGGACAGTGATGCCTCAGAAATAACACTGTCAGCTCCGCTGCAATCCTGATCAATTCCATCGTTGGGGATTTCGACTGCACCGGGGTTAATTGAGGCATCGTTATCATTGCAATCACCACCTGCTGTGGTGTAGCCGTCACCATCTAAGTCTGTCACTGTATCAGAACCATTACAATCCTGATCAATGCCGTCATTAGGGATTTCAACTGCTCCCGGATTGATATCGGGATCCGTATCATCACAGTCGCCTTGTGCAACCGAATAGCCATCTCCATCAACATCGTTCATCGCATCTTCGCAATCCGGGTCTGATTTTGTTCCGATATAAATATTACCTAAGTTTAGAACCTGCTCTAAGGACAGTGCAGTAAAGCGAAAGGGGGTCGTTTTGACACCATCTTTGGACACCCAGATTTCACATATTGCATTTGCATCCACCGGGGCGCCGGGCCACCTTGAATCATCTCCTGCCGGGAAAAATCCGTCATTACTGGTAGAGCGTTCCCCGCTGGTCCAGCAATTTCTTGGAGATATTCCCTTAATCGTTACTTTCGCCCCCCTTACCGGATTACCATCACAATCAAGGATACGCCCGATTACATAAGAACGGCTGTATCCGACATCATTATTCCACATGGAAAAATGGGTTATCGTTGCCTGATAAGCATTGCCAACTTTGGTACCGATAGTTTCCTCGTACCATTTGCCGTCTGAGGTATCAAAATACCAGATGGGCATGGTGGCGGGGGCAGACGATCTGAGATCTGATGGAATTGGGATGCTGATATTTGCTGTTTCGCCGGCAGCCAGTTGCAGAAGATTTCCGTCAGAATCCCTTAGCGTCACATCCATATATCCGTATGACAAAATGGGGATCGTGTCTCCGTCGAGTTCAACCCCTTCAAAATCTCCGGGAAAAGCAACAAGACCGAAATCCGTTGTCGGGTCAAACGTCGTCATGGATACGCTTACATTACCGGAATAAGGATTGCCGGATGAATCGACCAGGGAATTCGCGTTTGTTTTTACGAATCCGTCATTCGGAATATTAACCGTACCGCCGGTATTGCTTTGAAAAGATCCCCTGGCAAGCTCCCACGCCATTTGGGCTTCTATATAACTGGTTTCATTGGAGCGAACCCTTGTGACGGTACTGGTAAAAACCCAATTGTCCTTGGTAAAATTGACCACGCATCTCTTTGTTTCAGGAAAATCTTCCATTCGAAAACTTCCATCAGTTCCCGAAATTGTTGTTTGGTCTTCAGCACTGATGGTGACATCAGCGATAGGAAGTCCATTCATATTCGTAACAACACCTGCGATGATTCCTTTTCCACCATCGTCGTCGCTATCAGAATCACAGCCTATTAGCGGTACAACAAGCAATACAACGAAAAACACATAACAAATAGAAAGCAAAAAACGATTCTTCAGGATCATACAATTCCTTTTCATACAAAAAGCCCCCCTTTTATGAGTTGAAAAAATTAAAATTGAATCAGACATGGGAAATGTTTCTACATTGGAAAAATAATGACATCAGCTAAACCATTGGGCAGACAGCAATGCCATTTGCAACAAAATCATCCAAATGCATAGAGATACTTATAAAAAATTCGGCCTGCGAAGTCAATATCATGATTTCAGGCTTTTTTAGATATTGACTGTTATAATTTCCAGAGCTTCCCTAACAGCCTCATAAACACTTTAAGGCAGGCCAGCCTCATGATTTTCCTTTTTTATCCTGATGCCAGGATTCAATGCTTGCAGCTCATCACAAAATGACAGAAGCGCAACGCCCCGATTGTCTTCAGTCATATGAATACGGATAGTGATTTTAGTCTCAAGACCTTTAAGCGTTTTCTGAATAGGCTCTTTTTCCTGAGGTGTCATCCCCTTTAGATACCGGCCAGCTCATTGTACATGGCAATTTCAGGTTTTCCATCCAGCAGCGGCTTAATGGTGCCGAACAATTCCTTAAAATAAGGCGTGGAACTGTGTGCCACTAAGGCATCGGCGTCTTTGTATTTTTCATAAAACAAAAATACCGTCGGGTCCGTCTGATCCTGGTGAAGGGTATACACCAGTGTCCCTTCCTCTTCACTGACCTTGGGAATTATATCCAGCAACGCTCTTTCCATTTCTTTTTCCTTGCCTGCAGCGGCCTTTATTTTTGCCACGACGATCATGGTGTCTCTCCTTTATATTATATTTTCTTAACCTAAATCCAGGGTTTCCCCTATCCTTGGGACCATGACATCATGCCCCTTGCCTTTCAGCAGTTTTTCAAAAGCAAGGGTCTGGTCTTCATCCCCATGAACCAGCGCTATTTTCTTAAT
>JAQIBZ010000476.1 GCA_027858815.1 Desulfobacteraceae bacterium | reverse complement strand
GTTCAAAGAATCCATAACTGTATAACACGATTTCCTGACGCTGTTTAGGCATATTTACTGTAGATAATATCTTAGCTGATCCAACATAATAGGGATGTCTGTCTCCTCCACTTTATGGTTAATGAGCATCTCTTTATCATTGTTGAATGATTCAAGAAATGCTTTAAAGGAGTGTCCGGGAAATGTGACGCATCTTTGATACCATTCCAGTGCAGCCTGCCGATTGCTCTGGCACCACGTGATGTGACCCATGTTCATATAATCATGCTGGGTTGGTTTTTTATCTAAAAGTTTGTGGCTGTATTTTTCGGCCTGGTCAAACTTGCCCAGAGCCAGTGCACACCAAACAATGGGTCGCCAAACTTTTTGGTTACCAGGATCAAGGTATTCCACCTTAAAATAGTACTTAAGGGCCTGTTCATAATTCTTTAGCTCTAACAGGCAGTGCCCAATGCTCACCTGCGTATGGAGATTGTCTGGTGCTGTTTTTTCTGCTTCAAGATAATATTCTAACGCCTTCTCGGGATTCTTTAAGTAGCGATAGCAAAGGGCTATTTTTTTGAGATTCCAAACCTGACTATGATCAAATAAATCGGCTTGAAGGTACAAGTCCAAAGCTTGATCGTAGCGGTTTATTTGTTGATGGCAAAAGGCTTGTTTTTGCAGTATCTGCATCGAAAGGCTTGTCTTTTTGGATAGATTGGTGAAGGCCTCCAGTGCTTCTTTGAACCGGTCTTTCTCAAACAGGTAGGCTCCCAGTTTTCTCAGGAAATCTTCGTCGGGAAACAGCTCTTCAATAAAATGACAATTGTGGAAATCTAACGGAGTTGCAAAGGGGTCCTGGAAGTCCGATCTTCTTGGATGAACCCTGAAGAATCTGTATAGATCCTGAATGTATTGATTGGAAATGGCCAGCGCTTTTTTATCCGCGTCAATAAGCTCATCACTTTTCTCTATTTCATTTATAGCACCCATTTCGGCCATAAACATCTGTCCCATCATCTCTTTTTGCGCGGCAGGCATCTGCGGGATGCTAAGAATTAGTGAATACTTATCTGAGTTGCAGAGGATGCCTGATTGAGCCATCCCCTTTATCAGGTCAGGGTTCTTGAAAGGTCCTGATTCATTTTTAAGGATATCGTCCACAATGGGATTGGGCCATGGAAATGGCATAAACCAGTTTTCAGTGTGGTTAAAAAATGGAAATTGTTTCAACATTCTAAAAGTAGAGAGAAACAGGTCGGCTCCTTCCATTTGCAGGCGCGAGAATTCTTCCAGTTTTCCCATCAATTCCGGGGAATCGGAAAATATGTCTTCCCAGTCGGGATTTTTCCCTTCTTTAAAACCGTCACCAATTATATTGTCGAGGTCTAGCCGGTCTCTTAAGTTGGGGTGAATGCGAGCCACTTCGGGAAGTATTTCATCGGTTAGTTTACGTGCCAGTTTTTCAGTTTCACTGGTGCGCATAATTTGAATAACAATATTGCGCAAGGCATCTGAATGAGCGTGTTTTTCTTTTAGGCGATTCAGTTGTTTGCCAATTTGAGGGTAGAGTGGCAGGCGTTCATCATATTTATACATGACAAGAAATAGACCGACCAGAGCGCGTTGACAGACTTCCTGGTTGGGATGTGCCATCAGTTTGAACAACAGCAATATGGCCTGTTCGTTAAAATGATGCAGCAAATGAACAGTGACAGCGCTTACCAGCAGAGATTGTTGCGGCCAGGGCAGACTGCCTTCGGTAAAAATATGAGTAATGGTAGGAGCCTCTGTTTTGTATAATTGACTTTGGGTCAGCAGTAACTCAAATATTTCACGAACGCCTTCATTCATAGCATCCGAAGGCACTTCCTCATCTGCCATTAAAAGTGAGCGATCCATTTCATGGCGATATTTTTCCATGTTTTCGCTTAAAGCAGAATCAGCGTCTTCCTGGTGTTTGCGAAGCGCTTCAAAAAACAGGCCTTCCCCCAGGCGGCTATAAAGTGACAGGAAAATTTCGTCAGATAATTGAAATATATCCGTTACCAAATGGTTGTATATCTCTTGTCTCTCAGGGTCTGCAATGCCTTCAACGGTATAGCGCAACATGCTTTTATAGGTGATTTCAATATTATAAAGGGTATCAATCAGCTCGCTTTTTTGGGTCTCCTTGACCAGTTCGCGCAAACTATCCAGTGCCTCTTTTAAGCGC
>JAQIBZ010000414.1 GCA_027858815.1 Desulfobacteraceae bacterium | reverse complement strand
GTCACCCCTGCCCCAAGTCCTGAAAAAATGATCGTACTTTTTTCAGGAGAGATTAGCTTCTTTTCAATTATTTCATCTAAGGCAATCGGTAGTGTGCCGGCAGTCGTGTTGCCGTATTTCTGAATATTGTTATAAATTTTTTCATCAGGGATTCCCATTGATTTTTGATAGAATTGGTTAATACGGAGGTTCGCCTGATGTGGTATCACCATGTCAATATCATCCATCGTTAATCCGGCTTTATCCAACACTTTCTGAGTTACTTCCGGAAGACGTCTGACCGCAAGTTTAAAAACTTTTTTACCATCCATTGTGGGAAAATGCTTACCGGCATCAAAATCTTCTTTGGTGAGACGTGGCTGATTTCTTGAAGCAGGGGCTTCTGTCATAAGCGCTTCAGCATAATCTCCCTGTGCATGGAGACTTGTTGCCAGCAAACCCACATTCTCATCTGTTTCAACGCCTTCAACACAAACAGCTCCGGCACCGTCTCCGAAAATAACCGTTACATCCCTGCCCCGTGTCGACATATCCAGGCCACTGCTGTGAACTTCAGCACCAACAACTAAAATTTTATTTGCATAACCGCTTTTAATATAAGCATCGGCCATTTCAAACCCATAGAGAAAACCGGTACACTGCTGGCGGATATCAATTGCAGGCGTTGATTTTAAACCGAGCTTGCTTTGCAATAAGCAACCGGAACCTGGGAAAAAAAGATCCGGGCTTAGGGTTGCAAATATAATCAGATCCAGATCTTCGGGCACCCATCCGGCACGATCTAAGGCAATTTTGGATGCCTCCAGGCCCAAGTCGGAAGAACCGATATGCCCTTCTTCCGGAACCCATCGGCGTTCCTCAATACCTGTTCGTTGTTGAATCCACTCATCTGATGTATCCATAAATTTAGCCAGGTCATCATTTGTCACGATTCTGTCGGGCAGGTAACGGCCGGTTCCCTTTATCACCATTTTTTTCATCAATGTTTTCTCCTTCTCTGGCAAGCCTTTATCATTGCAGATTTAACTTTACTTCGCTTCTGTTAAAACGTATTTTAAAGCCCTTGAAAATTATTTCAAGGGAATTCTAATTATTAATGCGGATTGTAGGATATGACTTTAAATTTATTAATACTTGTTATCGGAATTTTTCTGTTGTATTTCGGCTCCAGCTGGCTGGTCACCGGCGCTTCCGAGATTGCCCTGTCAATGGCCATTCGACCGGTTGTGGTCGGTTTGACAGTTGTTGCATTCGCCACTTCCGCACCGGAACTGCTTGTGAGTCTTGTTGCTGCAGCTGAAGGTGCCAGCGGCGTTTCCGTGGGTAATATTCTCGGCAGCAATGTCATCAATATTGCCCTTGTTCTGGGTCTTAGTGCGCTGATTAAACCGGTCACGATCAACAATCAGATAATTAGAAGAGAGTTGCTGTATACCGTTGCCGCAACCATTTTATTCTGGATTTTGTGCATGGACGGCAATCTGAATCGTTTTGACGGATTTATCCTCATCACGATATTAATTGTTTTTCTTGTTTATAGTGTACTTACAGCAAAAGACGGTAACAGCAACCAAAACAATCAATCCCGCAGATCTTATGTACTCAATGGATTTCTCATTATCATCGGGTTGATCGCCATCACTTATGGCGCGGACTGTGTAGTGGATTCAGCTATCTTCATTGCTCGTTCTTTTCATTTCAGTGAACTGTTTATCGGTATTTCGATTGTAGCCATTGGAACCTCACTGCCGGAACTGGCAACGTCCGTTGCAGCTGCGATTAAGAAACAAAGTGATATATCCGTGGGAAATATTGTCGGCAGCAACCTGTTTAATATCTGCCTGGTTATGGGTACGGTCGGTCTGATTAATCCGATTCAGATCAACAGAAACCTGAACTGGTTTGAGTTCCCGGCAATGGTGTTTATCACCTTGCTTTTATATATGTTTGCTTTTTTCAGTCAAAAAATTAACAGAATTTATGGTTTAATTTTTATCATTTGTTTTTTTGTGTATAATATTACTGCCTATGGATTGGCGCATTAATAGCATTCAAGCAGCCAGACGTCAGAGATTTTCTGCGGGTTTTAAAAAAAATGATATGATTTTAATCCCTCAGCCAGCAGTGTGACTCAATTGCTGACTGAGGGATTAAAAGTTTTTTGGTTTTATTCTTTTACTGGTTTTTCCTCTGGCACACTGCTCTTATTGCCGGGT
>JAQIBZ010000274.1 GCA_027858815.1 Desulfobacteraceae bacterium | reverse complement strand
AGAAACATTCGAGGACAAGCTTAGCCGGAATCTATGTTCGGAATAGCACATAACTGGATTCCCGATAGAAACATTCGGGAATGACAAACCTGCTTTGGCCGAAACGATGATCAAGGCCGCAAAGTATCATCATCAAAAATAGGTGATATCGGAATATCGCATTATGCGCGCCATTATAACAATCAAGGAATATGATTGATTCTGCTTATTTCGCTTGAACATAATTAGAGTGTCTGTTAGGAATTTAACCTTGATGGCTTCGCAAAAAGTCCAACTCCTGTGTTGCGCTACATTCTTCGTCACTGCGGAGTAGGCAAGCTACGCCTCATTTCTCAGAATTTGCGCGCCTTGCATTTGGAGCTTTTTTCTTTGCCATCTGAATCTGACTTTTTACTGTTTCATCCAAATTTTATAAAAAATAAAAAAGAATATTCCATGTTAAATCCTTTTTTTATCATTTGATCAGCATGCCATTTGAAATAAAACGCAAATCAACCCGGCAGATTCATGTGGGCGATGTAGCCATCGGCGGCAACGCACCAATCGCGGTCCAATCCATGACCAACACCCGCACCCAGGATGTTGCAGCCACTGTGGCCCAGGTCCACCGGCTTGAGGACGCCGGATGCGAAATCATCCGGGTGGCGGTTCCGGATGAAGAAGCAGCCGCCGCCATTGCCCGGATAAAAAAAGAAATTACCATCCCTTTGATTGCTGACATCCATTTTGATTATAAACTGGCTGTTTTATCCGCTGAATCCGGCGCAGACGCCCTTCGCATCAACCCCGGCAATATCGGCAGTCACCGCAGAATAAAGGCGGTAGTGGATAGTGCAAAAGCAAACAACATTCCCATCCGAATCGGCGTGAATGCCGGTTCTCTGGAAAAAGAACTTATAAATAAACATGGCGGGGTAACGGTTGAAGCTTTGGTTGAAAGCGCATTAAACCAGATAGACCTGATGGCATCATTTAATTTTTCAAACATCAAGCTGGCCATCAAGTCGTCCAGCGTTCCCCAGAGCATAGATGCTTACAGACAACTATCCGCCAAAACCGACTTTCCCCTGCATGTGGGAATCACGGAGGCGGGCGGACTTTTTTCAGGAATTGTCAAATCATCTATCGGCATCGGCATGCTTCTGGCTGAAGGGATTGGAGATACCCTGCGTGTGTCCCTGACCCGTGACCCCATCGAAGAAGTGCGGGTGGGTTTTGAAATTCTCAAATCATTGGGAATCCGCCAGCGGGGTCCGGAGATTATCTCCTGTCCCACCTGCGGGCGGTGTAATATTGACTTGTTTCCCATTGCCGAGGCGGTTGAAAAGGCCCTAATGACCCGAACCGCACCTATCAAGGTAGCAATCATGGGGTGTGTGGTAAATGGCCCGGGAGAGGCCAAAGAAGCGGATGTGGGCATCGCCGGCGGTGACGGATTCGGTATCCTTTTCAAAAAAGGAAAAGTCATCAAAAAAATTCCCCAGGCGCAACTGGTCGAGGAACTGCTTAAAGCAGTTGATGAATTTGAAAAACAGGATTAAAAATAATTTTCAAAATAAAAAGAAAAGATTGAGGAAGTAAATGGCAAAACAAGCAAAAACAGCAATCGAACCGACACGCGAAGAAAATTATCCGGAGTGGTATCAGGAAGTTATTAAGGCATCGGACATGGCGGAAATCTCCCCGGTCAGGGGTTGCATGGTCATCAAACCCTGGGGTTATGCCCTGTGGGAAAATATTTCCCGCGTATTAGATGACATGTTTAAAACAACCGGTGTTAAAAATGCCTATTTCCCGCTGTTTATTCCCATCAGTTTTCTTGAAAAAGAAGCCGAGCACGTGGAAGGGTTTGCCAAAGAGTGCGCGGTTGTGACCCACCATCGCCTGGAACAGGGTGAAGACGGCCACCTGGTGCCGGCTGGAAAGCTGGCCGAGCCTTTAATTGTCCGACCCACCTCGGAAACCATTATCGGCGACTCTTTTTCCAAATGGGTCAAGAGCTATCGCGACCTGCCGATTTTGATTAACCAGTGGGCCAATGTGGTACGATGGGAAATGCGGACCCGGATATTTTTACGAACCAGTGAATTCCTATGGCAGGAAGGCCATACCGTTCATACCACCAGAGAAGAAGCGGTGGACCGCACCCAGATGATGCTCGACGTTTATAAAAAGATGGCGGAAGAATACCTAGCTATCCCTGTCATTACCGGTGAAAAATCGGAATCGGAAAAATTCCCCGGCGCGGAAACCACCACCTGTATTGAAGCCATGATGCAGGACCGGAAAGCACTTCAGGCCGGAACCTCCCATTTTCTGGGGCAGAACTTTGCCAAAGCATCGGGAATTAAATTCCAGTCCGACAAGGAAATCGAAGAATACGGATGGACCACTTCGTGGGGCGTTTCCACCCGTCTGATCGGCGGCCTGATCATGGCCCACAGTGATGACAACGGCGCTATCATGCCCCCGCGTGTGGCATCCGCCCATGTGGTCCTCATACCGATCATTCGAAAAGACAAAGATAAACAAATGGTCATGGATTATACCAATGAACTGGCTGCCCGTTTACGAAACACCGCCTATTACGGCTATCCCATCCGGGTGGAGATCGATAACCGGGATATCGGCGGCGCCAAAAGCTGGGATTGGATTAAAAAAGGCATTCCCCTAAGGGTGGAAATCGGGCCCAAAGACATTGCATCCGACTCGGTATTTGTCGGCCGTCGGGACAAGGAACCCCGGGAAAAATCAGCCATCAACAAAGATACGTTTGTCGCTGAAATCAGCAACATCCTTGATGAAATTCAAAATAACCTGTTTCAAAAAGCCCTGGCTTACCGTGAAGCGCACACCAGAAATATTGATGATAAAAACGAATTTGATGCGTTTTTTACGCCGGAAAACAAGGAACACCCGGAAATTCATGGCGGATTTGCCATGTCCCACTGGTGCGGTGACGGGGCATGTGAAAAGACGATCAAAGAGCGGTTGAATGTGACGATTCGGTGTATCCCCTATGATGGGCAGAAAGAGGATGGGGTTTGTATTGAATGTGGGAAGGTAAGCCACAAACGCGTTATTTTCGCCAAAGCCTATTAATGGCTTCGCAAAAAGCCTAAAGCCTATTTTAGCTTTTGGGTTACACTGCATTCTTCGTCACTGCGGAGTAGCAAGCTACACCTCATTCCTCGGAATTTGTGCGCCTTGAACTTGGAACTTTTTTCTTTGCCATTAGTCAACAAGAGAATAAATGATACGAATTACCGACATAATTGATAAGATATACGATTACTATCCGGATGCGAATGTTGATATCGTGGACCAGGCCTATATTTATTCAGCCAAGGTCCATGACGGTCAGCTCCGGTTAAGCGGTGAACCGTATCTTTCCCACCCTCTTGAAGTGGCTTCCATTCTTTCCGACATGCGGCTGGACACCACCAGCATTGCCTGCGGTCTGCTCCATGATGTGGTTGAAGATACCCATGCCACGATTGAAGATATCCAGGACATGTTCGGCATGGATGCCGCTAAAATCATCGAAGGTGTCACAAAAATCAGCAGTTTGTCATTTAATACGGCAAGAGCACGTCAGGCTGGCAATATCCGTAAAATGATCCTGGCCATGGCGGATGATATTCGGGTTATTTTAATCAAACTGGCTGACCGGCTTCACAACAGCCGCACACTTCATTATCATAAAAAAGAAGAGAAAAAAAAGCTCATTGCCCAGGAAACCTTAGACATTTATTCCCCCATCGCTGCCCGTCTCGGCATTTACTGGATCAAAAGAGAACTCGAAGAAATTTCTTTTTTTTATACAAATCCGGAAGAACATGAAAAAATCAAACAACTGGTCAGCACCAATCAGGCAGACCGGGAATATTATGTTCAGGAAGTAAAAAGCAGTATTTCCGATATCTTAAACCATGCAAAGATGGATTGTTCAGTCAGCGGAAGGTTCAAGCAGTTTTACAGCATTTACCAGAAAATGGTGGCCCAGAAACTTGAATTTGAACAGGTTTATGACATTATCGCCTTTCGGGTTATCTTAGACACGATTCCCCAGTGTTATGAAGCATTAGGGCTCATTCATTCCAAATGGCGTCCCATTCCTTATAAATTCAAAGATTATATCGGGTTTCCCAAGCCCAACGGTTATAAGTCCCTGCATACAACCGTTGTCGGTCCTTATGAGGAACGCATGGAAATTCAGATCCGAACCCGGGAAATGGATCAGGTGGCCAATTCCGGGATTGCCGCTCACTGGAGCTATAAAGAAGGCAAGAACCTGGATAAGGATACCAAAAACACTTTTGCCTGGATCCAGAATCTGGTGGATCATGAAGAAAGCTATGGTGACCCGGAAGAATTTCTGGAAAATGTCCGGATTGACCTGTTTCCCAAGGATATCTATATTTTTACACCCAAAGGAGAAGTTAAAAACCTGCCAAAAGGCTCAACACCGGTTGATTTTGCTTACATGATTCACACGGAAGTCGGCCATCAGTGTTCCGGCGCAAAAGTCAACGGACGTCTGATGCCCCTTCAGTATGAACTTCAGACCGGAGATGTTGTTGAAATCACCACATTTAAAGGGCACCACCCGAGTCCGGACTGGCTGACATATGTAAAAACAGGCAAAGCACGCTCCAGAATTCGTCAATGGATCAAAAAGCAGGAAACAGACAGAAGCATCAGCCTTGGCCGGGAATTATGCGAAAAAGCATTCCGCAAACATAAACTGAATTTCAATGATATGCTGCATTCAAAAGAAATGGAACAGGCGGCGCGGGATTTTAATTTTAAGAAGGTGGATGATCTAATCGCCCATATCGGTTACGGAAAAGTAACGCCCCTGCAGCTGATCGGCAAACTGGCACCGGACGCCAAGTCCAAAAAGGAAGACTCCCTTTTCACCAAGCTGATGCCCCGGCGCAAGGAGAAAAAAGCAAAGGATGCAGACGGAATTATTGTGGACGGGCTTGATGATATTCTGATCCGCTACGGTCAATGCTGCCAGCCCATACCCGGGGATAAGATCACCGGATACATTACCCATGGTGCCGGCATCACGATTCACCGTCAGGGATGTGTCAATGCACTGAAAATGAACCCGGAACGTCAGATCCATGTCCAGTGGCAAGAAAAATCTGCCGGTTCATTTCGGGTAAAACTGAATATGCAGGCCTATGACAAGGTCGGGCTGTTGGCGGAGATTTCATCCGTGCTCAGCCAGCTGGAAGCCAATATCGTGGATGTCAATTTAGAGAGTGAAAAAGACAAAATGGTCAATGGCTTTTTTACAATTGCAGTAAAAGACATTGACCACTTGGATGATGTAATCGCAAAACTCAAAAAAATCGATACTATCCAGAAAATAAGACGCGCGTAAACTTTTTATTTTATTTCAAATAACTTAATATTTTTTTTAAAATTGACAAGTTATTGACTGATACGTCTGATGAAGATTCACCAGAAAAAGTTTTTTTACGGCTTTGTCACAAATCCGGATTTAATACAATTTGTACAAACCATAATTTTTTTAACCTGGCCGTTATGAACCGCACGAACACTTTGAAGGTTTGGATTAAATCGACGTTTATTCACATTATGCGCATGGCTCACATTATTGCCGACCATTGGTTTTTTTCCGCAAATTTCACACTGCTTTGACATGATGTTCTCCTTGAAACATTTATATAAATAAAGAAAGGCATATACTCCATCCATATACCCTTGTAAAGCTTTTTTTAATCCGATCGAAAACTGATTTTACCGCACACCATTTTCCACGCTTGAACGATATCAGGTTAAATAATTTTTATTATCGAGAATCAGGTCCATGGTCAAATGAATCAAGCGGTTCTTCTTTTTCCATATCCGAATCCGATTTTTCCGTATTCAAATCCGAAGAACCCGTTAAAACATTCTCATCTGCTTCCTGTTCTATTGAAACCATGGCTCTGCATTGAGCCATATAATCTAAAGCAGACGCATGAAGACCAAAATCCGGATAAACGGTCACCACTCCGGCAAACCGGCTCAATGCCGCTTCATATTTTTTTAATTTGAAATAAAACAGGCCGATATCCATTTCTTTTGCGGCAAGATTCTGCAAACATAATTCAATATGAGGCTGTGCCATCTTGGCATATTCACTGTCCGGAAACATTTCTTCCAGCCGCTGAAATGTCTGGAGTGCATTTTGTGTGGCCGTTTGATCCCGGTCAATGGTTTCAATCCGGTCAAAATCACAAAGACCAACCTGGTATATCACATACGGAATCTCTGCATCATTGGGATGCATGCGCTCATGCTCGTTATAAGCCAGAATTGCTTCATCATAGGATTCCATCAAATAATACGCATCGGCAATTTTCAGCCCCGCTGCCTTGGCATGAACGGAAAAAGGATACCAGTCCTTTAATTTTTTATAAGACTTAACGGCTTTCTCATAGCTTTCATTCTCAAAATTCATTTGGCCTTCTGCGGAAAGTTCGTCTGCGGTTTTTTCCGGTTCATCTTTCGACCACGAACATCCCGCCAAAACCACCAATAGAAAAATAGAAATAATGCGTAACCGCTTCATGAAAAAATTCCACTGTATTTTATACAAAGTTAAAGGCAATATCATGCCTGTTAATGGCCTTCTAATGCTTCAATATAATTGGCTGCTTCAAAAGCGGCAATCGCACTGTCGCCGACGGCGGTGGCAACCTGGCGCAACGGCGTATTCCGGACATCTCCGGCGGCATAAACACCGGGAACCGATGTTTCCATTTTTGCATTCACGACAATAAAACCACCTTTATCAACAGCAATGGCATCGCTGATAAAAGAGGTATTCGGCGTGATGCCCACCCAGACAAAACATCCTTCAACCGCAAGGTCCGACTGCTCACCGGTTTTAACATTTTCGATGGTAATGCTCTCCACCCCGGCATCTGATCCGTTAACAGATGAGAGAACCGAATCCCAGAGAATTTCTATTTTATCATTTTCCAGGGCACGTTCCTGCAGAATCCGGGTCGCCCGCAGCTGGTCTCTGCGGTGAATCAGATACACCTTGGATGCAAATCGGGTCAGAAAAAGACTTTCCTGTACTGCTGTATCTCCGCCGCCGATAGCTGCCACCACACTATTTTTGAAAAACGGTGCATCACAGGTGGCGCAAGTGGAAATCCCCTTGCCGTAAAATTCTTCTTCTCCGGCAACACCAAGTTTTCTCGGAGAAGCTCCGGTGGCAATAATCACTGCCTTGCATGTCACGGTCCGGTCACTCAAAACAAGCTTTTTATTCGTATCCGCCACATCCATGGACAGAACCTGGTTGGTCTCAATTTCAACACCAAACCGTTTGGCCTGGTCCGTCATTTTTGTGACCAGGTCAGCGCCGGACAATCCTTCCGGAAACCCCGGGTAATTTTCAAGCCAGTCTGTCACCAAAATCTGGCCGCCGGGTGCCGACTTTTCAAGGATCAGGGTATTTAAACGGGCACGCGCCGCATAAATAGATGCCGTCAGACCCGCCGGACCACCACCGATAATCACAAGATCATATTCTGTAGGTTTCATTGATTTAGTCTATATAATTTTTTTTAAGGATTCTTCAATCTTTGCTTTATCGACCATGCCGACAATCTGATCCAGTTTTTCGCCGCCTTTGAATAAAAGCAGCGTAGGGATGGCTCGGATGCCAAAGTTTCCGGGTGTTGCCGGATTATCATCCACGTTGCACTTTAAAAATTTCACTTTGCCTTCATAATCTTTGCTGATCTCTTCTATTACAGGACCGATTGCCTTGCATGGGCCGCACCAGGGCGCCCAGAAATCAACCAGCACCGGGATATCGGATTTCAAGACTTCACTGTCAAACGTGCTGTCACTGACATCTAAAATATTTTCCGCCATTATAATATCCTTTCATAAATGTTTTTCTTAAAAGATTTTTTAAAAATTAACGCCCATATGCAATACCGGACAATCTATTACATTTCTCAATCAACCGGCATAATTTGAAAATTAATATAATGGTCAGCATCCGGATTGTCAAGAAAGGAGACTCACTCTTCAACTGCTTTTTAAAAATTGAAAAATTCCGTATTAAGCGAGCATGATTGATACGATTCAGGTGGAGAATATAACGAATAATCGATGAATGTTACATTTGCCACCCATATCAGGGTAAATTTGTTCTGACCGCAAAGCCCATTAACCATGGGCCTGTTGACGCATTGACGGTCGGCACGGTGGCCGACCCTACGATGCGTGTTGCCGTAGGGCGGGCCACCGTGCCCG
>JAQIBZ010000130.1 GCA_027858815.1 Desulfobacteraceae bacterium | reverse complement strand
GTTTTCGCAGGGAATTACCCTGCCGTGGCTTTCGGTCACTCAAAAATTTAAAGCAGATCCGGAGTTTGAAGGTTTTTTTGGTCAATGGGGTCCTCAGGAAGGCCAGGAGCATGATCCGGTTGCCGGAACCGAAGACACCAACTCCAGCGGCCGCATGTACCTGCCCATTTATGATAATACCCTCAATTTCCTGATCGGTCCGAATATGGGTCTGTCCACCCGTAAGCCAGGATCTAAATGGACGTTTGCGGTCGGCAACTATGCCCCTTTTGCCGGCGGGATGAATCATAAAAGCGACAGCCCGGTCAATTTCAATGGCCGATCCCTCGTTCTTCAACATATGGTTTATGCCTCTCCGGCAGTAAGTTACCAGGTTTCCGACACACTGGCTTTAGGCATGAGTGTGGGTGCCGGAATAACTGCCTTAAATATGAGAACGAATATGCGGTCGCCGAATGAACTGGTTGCCTTAACCCGCGTATTGGGAGATGCAACAAAAAATCTTGAAATCCCGATTCTTTCTGAACTAACACTACCGCCACCCTGGTTTGGCGGTGGAATGGGTCCATATGATCAGGCGGCTTCCCTTGATTTCACGGTTCGCGATAACTTTGCACCCAATTATAATCTCGGTCTTTTATGGAAGCCCAAAAAATGGTTTTCATTTGGCCTGACCTATCAAAGCGAAATTGTCGCACAGATGAATGGCTCCTACAATTTCAGATATTCCGAAGATTTTCAACGCATGCAGGCCTGGATGGGCAGTTCACCGCTTTTACTCATGGTTTCCGGTATGTTTCAGTTACCGTATGAGGCGGTTCCCTACCAATCCGGCACACTTACTGCCGTTCAAAAATTCCCTCAGCGAATTCAAACAGGGATTATGATCAAACCCACGAAAAGACTTAAACTACTCTTTGACCTCCATTGGGCGCAGTGGTCAATTATTCAACAGGACAATTTTCAGTTCGATCAGGATATTCAGCTGTTCCAGCTGGTAAAAATGCTGGGGTATACCGGCGGGCATCGGAACCTGATTATACAGCGACACCTTAAAGATACCTTGCACTGGAGTGCCGCACTCGAATATCAACTGACGCCGAAACTGGCGTTGCGTTGTGGATATGAATTTCGTCCGACATCTGTTCAGGATGAACTCCGCGACCTTTTATATTTTCCGCCGGACCTCCATAATATTGGCATTGGGGCGGGCGTAAAGCTGCCTCATGGCGTTACCTTAGACTTCGGTTTATCATGTATTTTTAACCCGTCTATAAAAATCCCCAACAATTCCAGTACCAACTTGAATTCAACCGATTTTTTCTATCCGGTATATAATCCGTATGCCGGCCTGGATGTTGAACAGGAAACGTATATCTGGATGCTGTCGGCGGGCGTTACAATGCCCTTTCATGCGTTTATTGAACATCAGAAACATTTGATGCATAAACAGCATGAGGCGATCGGAAAGCTGATTCACTTGCTGAAAAAGCCGTTTGAATTGTTCAAAAAACCGGCAACAGAAGAAAGCACCTTTGAAACAGATACATCCGGCAATGGCCATAATGTTCCTGAGAGTACTGAAAGCGTGCCGGAAAAAAAATATTAATTTTTTAACCTGCTTTTAATAATTCAATTTTCAAGCGCCTGTTGACAATTCTTTTAACTGCTTTTATCATCAATTTTATTTTCATTACTTCAATCCTGAACTCTATCTTAAAAGAATAGAAGGAAATTCAACATGTTGAAATATCTTTATGCCATTTTTTTTTTCATGCTCGCCTTGACATTAATCCCCGGAAATACCATCGGAAGTACATCCTCACCAACGCCAAAGACTTCACCCGTGATCCAGGAAAAATCGCTGACACCGATACTGCCTAAAGGATATAAAATAATTTCCGACTCCATTAAGTATAGCCCGGATTTGCGTAAAGTTGGCTATGTTGCCTTCTCCGACGATACGCACAAAATTATTATTATCAACAAATCTATCAGCCCGGTTTATTATGCAGTTTACCCGAAAATGCCCATCTTTAGCCCGGCAAATAACCACTCGGCTTATATCGCTTATAAAAGCATGAACCAAATGGTTGTTGTGGTGGACGGCCAGCCAAGCAAAACCTTAGATAGAGCGGATAATTTCCTGTTCTCCCCTGATGGTTCCCGCTATGCCTATCGTGCCGAAAAAAATAAAAAATATTATATTACTGTTGACGGAAATCCTGGCCCGATTTATGACGGGATCATAGTTAAATAAAATTTTTTATTCAGCCCGGAGTCTATTCGTTTTTTTTATGTAGG
>JAQIBZ010000104.1 GCA_027858815.1 Desulfobacteraceae bacterium | reverse complement strand
TCCGTAAATGGGGGCAATCATCTGGGGTAGGCCGCATGGTTCAAACAATGACGGCATGAGAATAAAATCAGAAGCCGCAAAAGCAAGTCGGGATAGATTCTCATCAAATTCACAAACAGCAATTCTGTCATGGAATCCATGATATGCAGCAATATCAACAAAGTGCTGCCTGAATCCGCCGTTGGCAACAAAAATAATCTGGAGTTTTTCTTCCCAGAAAGAATGAATGGTGTGGTACAGGATTTCCGCCATCAGTGTGCAGCCTTTTTGAATGCTGTCCATCCGCGACGGCCAGAAGAATATCGGGGCTGTGTCGTCTTCGATCAAGCCCAGCTTTTTTTGAAGATATTGTTTGTTATGCAGCTTTCCAACCGCATGGTTTTTTTCATTATACTGATAAACAAGTGCTTTGTCGGTTGACGGTGCATAACTCGGGTCCGGTGCATTCAAAATTCCAGTGGCGCATTGAGCACGCCATTTATTCGACAATTCCTGCCGGATATGTGGTGCGACAAAAGCATGGTGGCCATCCACAATTTCTTTTAGAAATCTGGGACTGACCGTATTGACAAAATGGGCGGCAAATATGCCGCTGGTCAGAAAATCCACCGGGTTCGAGTTTCTGACGGATTCATACTCATCTGCCATGTTTTCATAATAGAGGTGATTCCAGAAATAGGCAGCATCGATGCCGCGGTCTTCAATTTGCGCCAGAGTGGTTTTGACGGTATGAATATTGTGGATGGTAAACAGGCAGGGAATCCCCATTTGCCTGGACATGGCCGGGATCAGCGCAGTCATCCAGTCATTGCAGTGAATCAGATCCGGCTTGACCTTGGGAACAATATGGTTCATGACCTCTCTTTGAAGCGCTAATGACATGTGCAGATTTTCCCAGCCGTAGCTGGAATAGACGTTGTTGAGATAGAAAAATGCCCGATCTTCGGCCAGATGCATCCGGTCTTCAGGCATTTGATCGCGGATCATCCGCCGTTGTTTACGAAGAACCGGATGCAGTTTATTGTCAAACATGGCCCGGTAATCCGGCAGGGCCACATGAACATCCGCGCCCAGGTTAAAAAGCGAACTGATCAGCGCCGCAGAAACGTCTGCCAGCCCGCCGGCTTTTGCAGTCATATGGTTGGCAAGGTTGCCCATTCCTTCCGGAAGATAGGTCGTCTCTGGAGTGACAATTAATATCCGCGGTTTTTTTTTGGGGATTAAAGACATAATAGTATAATACTCATTTAAATTTAATGAACTCCTAAGAGTCACCGGAAGTCACCGGATGGCTAAGTTAAAAGTGCCACCAATCCCATAAAATTTGGCAAGGCGTAGTGGTTTTTCAGGCCCAAAATAATACATGTAGTATATTGAGGGGCTGGAAAATCGAGACAACGCGGCAGATGGGACTTTTAGCAACGCCATCAATCAAGCCCAGGTGATTAAACCGGGGGAGCGCCTCAAATGTTCATCCTCGGCAGGAATCACCCGTGCAGTTAATCCGAACCTTCCGGCTAAGCTGCATAACAATGATGTACCGAATCGATAACGGCCATCACCGTAATCTTCAAGAAGTTTCATCTGTTCAAGATTGATGGACTCCAGTTTTTCAACATCTAACATCTTACCGTAACAGAGCTGAACTGCCACCTCTTCGGGCCGTAATTTTCCAAGATAAACGGTTGCCATGATTTCAATTTGATCACTCACCCGAAACGGGCCGTCAAAATTTCGAACCGGGTGATCAATTTTAATGTCTTTCCAGTTACTGCTTAAATGGTCATGCAAAATAGCAATGCGCCGGGCTTCTTCGGCATTGTTGGCGGTCAATTCAGAAAAACGGCGGGATGCGGGAATATATGATGATTCGACATATTGTCGGACCATGCCATGGGCGCAAAATTGTCCCATCGCCATTTTAATGGACGCTTTCATCATTTTTATCCAGTTGTTCGGTGTGTCACCGAGTCTTCGATCATAAAAACAGGGAATCACACTGTTTTCCAGAACATTGTAAAGGGCCTGGCTTTCAATATCATCCTGGTATGCCTGGTCCTGATACTCCTCACCGTTACCGATGCGCCAGCCGGTTTCTTCTGAATATCCTTCACACCACCATCCATCTAAAATACTGACATTGAGCACCCCGTTGGCAGCCGCTTTAATGCCGGACGTGCCGCAGGCTTCATATGGGCGTCGCGGCGTATTCAGCCAGACATCACATCCCTGAACCAGATGCCTTGCAATATAGGGGTCGTAATCCTCCAGGAAAATAAACCGGTGCCGGATGGATTCCTCACGGCCAAATTCAATGAGCTTGCGAATTACTTCCTTGCCTTCATTGTCTTTAGGATGCGCTTTGCCGGCGATAATAATCTGGACCGGAAATTCTTTTGAGGTCAGCATCGCTTTGAGCCGTTCCGGGTCCTTGAGCATCATGTAAGCTCTTTTATATGTGGCAAAACGGCGGGCAAAACCGATGGTCAAAGCGTCATGATCCAAAATAGTCGCTGCATCTTCCATCATGGATTTTGGGGCATTCCGACGGCCGTACTGTTGAATCATCAGATTCCGGCAGACCCGAACCAGACGGGCTCGGCACATTTCATGCGCCCGCCAGAGTTCTTCATTATAAATGTCGTCAATCCGCTCGATCCTTTCCGGCATTCTCCATGTTTTTAAATGCCAGTTCGGGGAAATGTATCGTTGAAACAGCATGGAAGTTTCAATGGATATCCATGACGGGATGTGAACGCCATTGGTAATATGTTTGATGGGGATTTCTTCTTCAGCTCTTCCCGGCCATAAATGCGTCCACATTTTTCTTGCCACCCGGCCGTGAAGTTCGCTGACGCCGTTGCAGAATTGAGACATGCGCAACCCTAATGCAAACATGGAAAACGGTTCATAAGGAGCATTTTGTCCCCATGAAATAATTTCATCAATGGTAGTGTTTAATGTTGTTTCAAATGGTTTCAGATAGGGTTTTACCATGTCTGTGGGGAATTCATCATGACCGGCCGCCACCGGGGTGTGGGTGGTAAAAACCGTGGTTCGGGGGATCAGTTCCAACGTTGCTTTTAAATCCAGATGGTTGTTTTTCATGATATGAACCGCCCGCTCAATGCCGACAAACGAGCAATGCCCCTCATTTAAATGACAAACCGTCGGGTGGATACCCATGGCTTCGAGCGCCCGCATACCGCCGATACCCAGCATAATTTCCTGTGCAAGACGGATCTTGGCATCCCCTTCATACAGGCGTGATGTAATATTACGTTTTTCCGGAGAGTTTCCCCGGACATTGGTGTCGATCAGAAAAAGGGGAACTCGTCCCACCATAATTTTAAACACCTGGGCAAGGATTTCGCCATCCGGCCCGGTCACGGATATAAACAGTTCTTTTCCATTACTATCAATCGCCCGTGTGATGGGTAGTTGAAACAGGTCGGTCTCCGGGTATCTTTCCTGCTGCCAGCCATTCTGGTCCAAAATTTGATGAAAATATCCCGAGCGGTAAAGTAAGCCTACGGCAACAAGGGGGGTATCCCTGTCGGATGCTGCTTTGAGATGGTCACCGGCCAGCATACCCAGACCGCCGGCAAACAGCGGCAGGCTTTCGTGGATACCGTATTCCATAGAAAAATAAGCCACGGTTCCCTGGATGTCACTTTCTGATCTCAAAAAATCCGCAGGTGCTTCTACCTGCTTTTCGAACGCGGTCCGGACACGATTGAAGTGTGTCATAAACCCGTCATCGTTGGCAATACGTTCCAGCTGCTCCTGTGACAGGAGGGAAAAAAAATAAATGGGATTTCTTCCGGATTCATTCCACAGCCCGGGATCAATACGGCGTAAGAGCTCAATGGCATCCAGATTCCAGGACCACCACATGTTTCTGACCATTTTTTCAGCAAAAACCAGTTTTTCCGGAACGTTTGGATATACATGAAATGTTTGAATATAGCTCATCGGTTGTTCCTTATATAGAGGTTAGACAGATACTACGAAATTCTGGCTGCCGGAAAATCCACTGGGAACTGATTTGTCTGCTTCGGCGTCATTGTTCCATGACTGCTTATCGATTAAATACCGGAACTGATATTCGGCATTTTGTTTCAAATCCAGCGTAATGGTAAATGATCCGTTTTTTAATTTTTTCATGGGTGTGCTCAGTTTGTTCCAGTCGTTGAATTCCCCGACAATATGAACGGAGTCGGCATTTGTGGTATCTTCTTTTGACAAACGGAATGTAACTTTGCAGATCGGACGCGTTTTTAAAAATTGTTTTTTAATACTCATAGCTTTATTCCTCCTGATTTTAAGCATAGAAGGGTTTTGAATGCATCTCAACCAATATAAAAGATTGATTCATTTTTTTAACTTTAACCATACCCTCAGCCACTCACTGACTGACCAGGCCTGGGCATCACATCCTTTCTGATGATGCGGATAATTACCATCCATAATTTCCGGTAGTTGGCCGGCACATCCTACGTTTATGGCCTCGGAACTGCTCGCCAGCAGGGCAAGAGCGGCTTCATTGGCGTGTTTACCAAATGCCATTACCCATGCCTCACAAAAAGACGGAAACACCCAGGACCAGGCTGTGCCATTGTGGTATGCCGGTTTGCGTTGGGTATCTTCATCTCCTGTATAAACACCATGATAAGGGTGAAGGGGATCATTTAAGACGCGACCGTTGTGGACAACTTCAAGGGGTTTTGTCACCGGACGGTCCGCCAGGCTGCGAATGGCTCCCGGGATGACTAATTCGGAACAATGCCGTAGCATATTTTCCATGATATCCTGGTCTTTAACTGCACCCAGTGTGATCGCAAACAACTGGTTGGGGCGGAGCGCATCATCTGGTTCGGCATCTTTTGCCGACATACCGGGTGATGCATGCAGGCAATCAGAAAGATATCCTATATCTTCAACATAAAAGAATTCCCGGATGGAAAAAAGAACCTGATCAGCTAACTTCTTCCATTTTTCACCATTTTCAGGCAGGTCAATCTCGCTCATGAATTCTATTGCGTGGTACCATAAGGCTTGGATTTCAATAGGATAGCCTTCCCGAGGCGTGCCTGCCGGAAAATTGGTATCCATCCAGGTGAAATGAGACGGACTGAAAATCAGTCCGGTTGGCGGGTCCATGACGATACCGTTGGGCGTTCCCGAAATATACGAACTGATAATTGACCGCAAAATCTCAAGGATTGTTCTGTCCCCGCATTTTTCATCCAAAAAGCGGTTGTCTCCGGTTTTTTGTGTCAACGCTTTACAGGAAGCAATAAACCATAAAGGGGCATCCACAGTATCCCGGTTTTGTGTGTCTGCGCCGAAAATCACATTAGGCAGTGTACCCTGATGTTCAAACTCGGCAAACTGTTTTAAAATCAATCGGGTTTCTGAAATAAAGCCCGCTGCGATCAGACCTCTTGATACAATCAGTGTGTCCCGTCCCCAGTCCAGAAACCAGGGATAACCGGCAATGACGCTTTTATGCGAATCCCGCTGAACAAGGTAATCCGTTAATGCCTGTTTCATG
>JAQIBZ010000075.1 GCA_027858815.1 Desulfobacteraceae bacterium | reverse complement strand
GCGGACTTCCCGGCAACGAAAAGGCGGATCAACTGGCCACAGCCGCCATCGCCGCACAAAAAGATTCAGAATAAACACTGAATTGAAAACGAGTTGGAGCAGTTAAGAAACAAGGCATTTCAGCCTGAAGAATATCCCGCACCTCACAAGCCTGATTTGTTCATTTGCAAGGCATAAGGGGTGAAGTTGTAGTCCTTTACCGCGATCCCCTTATAACACAGCAAATGGGCAAATCAGGCTTGTGAATAAAAAAAGCCCTGCGGTATATCGTGTGTGTATACCGCAGGGCTTATAAGTACTATTACGAATAAACAAAAAAAGGCGTTTATTTAGCTTTTAAAGCCTCAATTTCCGCTTTTAAGTCTTCGTTTTCTTTTTTGAATTTATCTACGTCGATTTCTGCACCCGGCTCTGCCGGTGCGACACCGTTTTCATTCTGCCAGGTGTCTTTAAGTTCATCAAAACCCAGGTAAAGTGCCAGGCATCCACCAAGTAGCAGCATACCAGGAATTGCACCTGCAAGAAGCTGCAAAAATGCACCAAACCATATCGCCATACCGATGACTCCCATTACAGCTGCTATTGCGCCGCCTATTAACGTTTTCATAAAGCCAACTCCTCCTCCTTCTTAATGATTTATTATCTTAATAATTTGAATGCCTTAGATTATTTAAGTGCCATTAATTGATTAAAATTAACTAACATAACCTTTTTTTTAAAGCAAGGTAAAATTTCTCAAAATTTGAAGCACAGAACGCGTAAAAATTTTGGATTGCCCATTTTATAATCAGACAGATTATACACTTGCAAATAAGCCCATTACTTGATAATTTTTAAGTAAAAAAAGTTTCAATCGCTCATTACGGCGCACTCATCGTGCGCCATAATTTTTAAATAATTCAAATACTCACTTATTTACTCAAATTAATGCGCGGATAACAATGAAAAAGCTATTCAACCAATGGATTCAAAATCTGGTGTCCGGTACACACAATCATTTTGCGTGCTATCTGCCGAAAAGCACCGGCCTGATGTCAAAGATCATATTAAAACTATTTTTTGTCAATATTGACATCCCCCGAGCCCAAACAAAATCCATCCGGGATATTGAAAAACAGGGGATTATCATTCTGGTTAATAAATATAAAAGCTATTTTGAATACTTATTTTATCACTTACGGTATCAGGACGAAGGAATCCTGCATCCTGCCATCGGGTTCGATTACCGATTCTTTTTGTGGCAGCCGGTTTTCCGGTTTTTCCGGATTATAATCTCCATTGCTGATCATTTTTTTAAACATTTCTCATTTCAAAATCCCTATAAAAGCGGATTTATTCAGGAAAGGCTACTCTCCGGTGAGACCGCACTGCTTTCTTTGGTAGAAAAAAAAGGATTTTACAGACGATTTGTAAAATCAAAAACCGATCCCCTGCATTATCTGATTGAAATACAGAAAAATACGGATAAACCGATTATTTTTCTCCCCCACCTGATGTTTTTCAGCAGAACGCCAAGATCCACCCGGTTAACCTTTGTTGATATGCTTTTCGGCACCCAGGAAAATCCGGGAAGGATCCGGCGATTGATTGCTTTATTTAAAAATCCCAAAAAAATCTTTATTGAAACATCTGATCCCGTTGTTTTGAATGATTTTTTAAATCGTCCGGATATTACAAAATTAAATTCTAAAGACCAGGCGGTTGCCCTTCGCCGGTATCTCTTAACCCAGATCAATGAGCACCGCCAGGTACTCACCGGACCGATTTTAAAATCCAGACTGGAAATCCAGGAAGAAATGCTGACCAACCGGCAGGTCCAGGAAATTATCACCGACTATGCCCGGGATGATGATCTTTCCATTCATCAGGCCCATAAGAAAGCAGTGGATTTTTTAGACGAAATCGCGGCTGATTATAATCCGAAAATAATCCAGATGTATGACATCACTCTGCGGTGGATGTTTAAACATATATTTGAAGGAATGGTGATTGACTATGAAGGGCTGGACCGGATCAAGCGGGTGTCCAAAAAGCAAGGTCCGCTGATTCTGGTGCCTTGCCATAAAAGCCATCTTGATTATCTGATTATATCCTGGGTATTCTTGAATAACAAAATCCCCTGCCCGCTCATCGCGGCAGGAAAAAACCTTTCATTCTGGCCACTGGGTCCCATATTCAGGGGCGGCGGTGCCTTTTTTCTCCGGCGTACGTTTAAAGGGGAACGACTGTATCCAAAAATATTTGCCGCATATATTAAAAAAGTACTGGACGAAGGATTTCATCTGGAATTTTTTATCGAAGGGGGCAGGAGTCGCACCGGCAAAATGCTGACGCCTAAAATCGGTCTTCTCTCCCTATTGATAGATGCTTTTGCCAAAAACGACTGGGATGATATGACTTTTGTTCCCATCTATATCGGCTACGACCGCGTGCTCGAAGAAAAAGCATATATCAACGAGATTGAAGGCGGGAAAAAAGCACCGGAAAACCTTAAAAACGTTATCAAGGCAAGAAAATTTTTAAAGAAGAAATATGGAAAAATTTACTTAAACTTTCACGAACCCTTTTCTTTAAAAGAATATCTGAACCAGAAAGAAAAACCGTCTTCAATACCGGCTGTTTCAGATTCTAAAACGCTCTATGCCGAGTTTGGTAAAAAACTCATTGGCGCGATTAACCAGGTCTCTTTGATCACACCCCATGCGGTCATTGCCAGCGCCATATTAAACTGCGGCCAGAAACGGTTTGATTACAATCAGCTGACAGCCCATGTGGATACGTATATGACATACATCCTGTCACAGGATGTCCGCCTGGCAGACACCCTCATCCTGGACCGCAATAATACATTTAAACAGGTGCTGGAAGCATTTGTGCAAAGTAAGATAATTGAAAGAAGTACCTCTGAATTTTCAAAATCCGCCATTGCCAACCCGTTATTTAAAATCACTGAATCCAAACGGCCCGGTCTTGATTATTATAAAAATAACGGGATCATCTCTTTTATTCCGGCAGCATTTACGGCACTCGCCATTTTAAAGACAGATGCGTTCCAGTTTTCATCGGTGGATATTCATGTCAGCTATAAATTTCTGCAGGAATTTTTCGAAAATGAATTCATTTTTGATCCGGACCAGCCGGTGCAATATCTGGTACGAAAAAATCTCAAGGCATTTATTGATGACGCCATTATCATGCCCCATCAGAGCCTGCCGGATACTTACAACCTGACCTCAGCAGGATACCGAAAACTAAACCTGTATGCTGCTTTTCTGGTTCCGTACTTTGAATCATACTGGATTGTTTTAAACTTTTATATGAAGTATACCCAAAAATCTATTTTTGATACCAAGGATTATATCAAAAAGATTCAGTCTTTAGGGAACAGAATGTATAAAAGAAAGGAAGTGGAGCGCAAAGAGGCATTGTCCAAGATGAACTATAAAAACGCTGTTACGTTTTTTACAAGCCACGGATTGACTGAAGCGGAAAAAGACAAGGATCAGATTGAGTTCTATACGGAAGTGATCCAGAAATATCGGCACTTTCTTCCTGAATAGCGGGTCTTGAAAAACATGAAAGCACTGATTCTGGCCGCCGGATACGGAACCCGGCTCCGGCCCCACACGGAATATATCCCCAAGCCCTTGTTTCCC